>NZ_JBEZDE010000018.1:0-35785 GCF_040648115.1 Nocardia sp. NPDC049190 | reverse complement strand
ATACTCCTATTTTTGTCCTCCTTCAACCATCCTCCCTGGCCCTGGGTCACCGGGGCGGGCGGGGGGCGGGGGTCGTGGGGGGGCGCGCCCCACACCCCCCCCGACGGGGTATCCGCGGCCCGAGAAGACGACGGACCGTCCGTGTCGTGCGACGACGTCGGCTGCCGCGACGCCTCTTCCGGATCCGGCAGTCGGCCGACATTGCCGAGTTGCCGCCCGCGTGGCTCGTCCGGTTTTGGCGCGGGCAACTCGGTGTCGAGGTCGGTGACCGTGGGACGCACCGGGTTTCCGGACACGTCGAGTTCGACGCCATGCGTATACAGCAGGCCAGGCAAGGGCTTTTCCGGGTCGAACTCGCCGATGAACCTGCCACCGTAGTCGAATAACAGCAGCTCGCCATCATGGTTCACCACGAAGTACGAATGGGCCGGGGTCGGCGACCCGTCCGCCCGCCGGGTGTCGACGAGCAACATGCCGCGCCCGGAGTTCTTCAGCCGTGTCGATTCGGAGACGTTGCGCGCGGACGCGCCAGCGGCCGCACCGAGCAGACGAGCGGCAACCGCTTCGTGGCCTGCCGCGCCGTGCCCGAAGAACTCGAGGTGTCCGCCTACCTGCCATGGCAACGCTGCCCATGGCAGACCGTCGGCATCGAGAGCGACGGCGGGCATGTCGAAGACCCGCTCTCCGCGACGGACGCCGTAATAGTAGTCGTTGGCCGCCTGACCGGCCAACAGGCCGCAGGCCGCGTCCCCGGGATCGTGCGCGCCTTCGAGCGGGTTGTTCGGCCGGTGCAACGGACCGAGCGGTATGCCCAGCTGCCCAGCTCGGCGGGCCGCCTTGACCGCGGCCGCCTGCTCGTCGGCCGTGATCTGCATCTGTTTTGCCCAGGTTCGGTCGGCGCGCCGGATCATGGCGTCGAGGTCCCGGTGGGCTTGCTCGTCGCCCTCCTCGTGTGCCTGCGCCCGCGCCAGGTCGTACTCCCACCGCAACCGCACCTTGTCGGTGGCAAGGTCTTCGAGTTCGGCGAGGCGGCCGACCATGTCATAGTGCCAATCGCCGCGACCGAGTCGGTCGAATTCCGGCCACAGGGCGTCCAGGCGCGCGTGGATCGGTCCGAAGTCGGGCAAGTCGGAGTCGAGCCAGCGAATACCGAATTGCCCGAGAAACTTTCGCAGCTGCTTACCGAAAATGCTGTTGGTGGCGTCATGAAACGACTGACTGTGGTCGATCCCGTACACACCCGCGTCGGGATGGACCATCCAGTTCTTGTTGTTGAGACGGTCCTGGTTGCCGACCAGTAGGTCGACAAGGCCCAGCCATCGACCTTCGGTCGTCGACGCATGGATGCCGGCCTGACCCAACTGCATTCGCGATTCCACGGGAATATCGGTATAGAGATCCAATCCGGTGCGCCCGACCACATACTCCATGTAGACCACACCGTTTTCTATGTGGACCGCCGGGACGCGAGCGCCGAGCGCTGCTCCTGTGCGTGACGCCAGATATTCGGCATCGGCATGCCGCGTCTGGTGCACGTATTTGCGGATCAGGACAGTCTCATCGGGAAAGGTGAGTTTCTCCACCCGTTGGGCCTGATCCCGAGTGTGCCCCTCGGTCAGTACCTCGACAGTGGGTTCGCCGGAGTCCAGCGCTTCGCGAACCCGGTCGGCGAACCACGACGGGTCGGGGACCGGGCCGTCGTCGCGCGCTGATTCCGATGTGTGCCTGTAGTTCTCCGACTCGCCCGGGAGCCGGCCGATATTGCCGTCCGGGGGACGTGGTTGTCGTTTCGCGGGCGGCGAGTCGGGCTCGGCGTCGAGATCGTCGACGAGCGGATGCACCGGATCGCCGTTATCCGCGAGCTCTACGACGCGGACATCGCGTAGACCGGACGGGGCATGGGCGGGGTCGAATTCGGTGATCGAGCGGTTGCCGAAGTCGATCATCAGCAGTTCGCCGTCGTGGTTCACCACGAAGTACGAGTGGGCCGGGGTCGGATCGTCCGGATCGGCGTGGTGGGTGTCCACGACCACCATGCCGCGGCCGGAGTTCGCCTGACGGGTCTGCTCGTCCACCTCGAGATATGTCTGGCCGTCCACGGCCCCCAGCAGGCGAGCCGCGATCGCCGCGTGCGCGCGCTCGTCGCCGCCGATGGCGTCGTACCGAGCACGTGCCGCCCACCCCAGCGCGGTCCGGGGCGAACCGCCCAGATCCACTGCTTCCGAGGGCATCTCGAATACCGGCAGCCCCGCCCGCTTCGCGAAGTAGTAGTCGTTCGCCGCCAGGCGGGCCAGCGGATCGCACAGCGCGTCGCCCGGCAGGTGCGGAAGCGTGGCGGGGTTGTCCGGGGACGGCGCCAAACCGACCCGCACGCCCTGATCGCGCAGCAGCCGACGCCATTTGATCAAGTCGGCTTCGCGGTCGGCTACCTCCTTCATGGTCGACGCGCCGTCCTCGGCGGCACGTCGCACCTGCTGGAGAACGCGGCCGTGGTCGACCAGTGCCGCACCCACCTGGTGGAGGATATCGGCGGGAACACCGCCGGCTCGCAACTCGACCAGGGTGTCGTACGGGCGCAGCAGCCACTGCGACAGCGGATCATGCGGGTGACCCACCGAGCCGAGCGCCCTGCGCAGTTCGAGTTGCGTCGCACCGGGGTACTCGGTCGCATCCAGCGCCTCCCGCAGAACGGACACGACACGGTCCCGCGCCTGCGAGAGCCCCAGCGCCAGGTCGACACGGGCGCGGCCGACATCGCGTGCGCCACGCTCCAGCTCGGAGAGCTGCTGAATCGTCTGCGCGTGCCAGTCGCCCCGATCGAGTCGCTCGAATTCCGTTCGCAGGCTTTCCAACTCGGACCGCAGCGACGTCACGCCGTCCGCCGGGTCGAGCGGGTCGAGCCAGCGCAGCCCGAACCGGGCGATGTTATCCCTGGCGCGGCCAGCGAAGTTACTGTTGGATCGCTCCTGTCGATAGGTCATCTCATGGTCGATGCCCCACAGATGCCGCTCGTCTGTCATCCAGTTTCCGTGGGCATATCGACGATCCAGGTTACCTACCAAAGCATCCAACCGACCCAGTCTGCGTCCGTCGACGGTGTCGGTGTACGGCCACACATCGAGGAAGGGATGGAACCCGGACCGCAGCAGCTGCTTTCCGGTCTGCCCCTCGATGTACTCCACGTACACGAAGCCTTCGCCGAGAACGACCGCGGGCACTTTCGCACGCGTGGCCATGCCGACCAGCGCCGCCAAATACTCGGCGTGAGCGTCGAGGAGACGATCGCCGAATTGCTTGCGGACCACCACGGTGCCGTCGGCATAAGTCACCCTCTCCACCCGGTGCCTGCCACCGCGAAGCGGCTCTACCTCGACCTCACCGGTCGCGATAGCCGCGTCGATTCGGTCCGCGAAAGCACGCGCGCGGGCCAACGCACCGTCCGGTGCCGGGTCGTCGCGCACTTGCGTCGGTACGAGCGACGCTTGCGGCACGGGGACCTCGCCGGGACGGACGAGTTCGGTCAACCGGCGGACCGCGTCGACGCGGATGAGATGGTCGGCGATCATGGCCGGGCTCACCGTGTCCGAGGAGACCGACAGAAGGTCCCGGCGTTCCGAAATGAGGTCCTGGCGCAGGCGGTCGAGGGTTCCGTGCCATCCGGTGGCGTCGAGCCCGGCCGGCTGGGCGACACCTAGTTTCTCGGCCAGCCGATTGCGTTCGACGTCCCGGGCCACCTGCGACATGTCCATCGGCGCACGGTCACCGACCAACCCCCGATACAGCGCGTATTCCGGTCGGGTCCAGTCCGCTCCGCGCGTCCGCACGTAGACGAACGCCTCGGCCGCTGCCGCGGACAGATCGATAGCACCGGATTCTGCCGCGAAACCGGCGCCGGACATCTGCCTGGTCCACTCATCGAAGCTCATCCGGACCAGCCCGGCCTCGGTCAACTGTCGGTGGGTGTCCACCAGCACCGCGTGGAGAACCGGCGTCGAGGTGGATCGCGGGAATTTCCAGGTTCCCGCTCGGATCTCGATCGCCTCCCCCCACGCACGCACAGCGCTCTCGAACACAGCTCCTCGGCCCGCGGACACCAACCACCCGTCGGCGACGAGCGCCGAGTAGACCGTGGCCAGGCCGGCTGGATCGCTCGCCCATCTGCTGTTGAATACGATCTCGGTGATCGGCCGCCGCCACCTGGACTCCCGTACCCTGTGGGTCACCGTCACAGTGTCGGGATCGCTGCCCTCCGGTAAGTCTCCGATACGCACTCGCACTCGCCCGGCCGGGAATTCACTCGCCAGCTGCGTGACCGCGTGGGTGAAGTCGCGGGCGACGCCGATCGGCACGTCGGGGTGCTCGAATCCGATGGTGTCGACGCCTCGTGCCTCGAGTTCCGTCACCAGTTGAGCCTTGGCCACCGCTCCGGGTGACGCCTGGACAGACCAGGAGTGGACCAAGTCGGTGTTCTCCGTGCCAGCGGTGGCGCTGTTCGTCAACTGCCGAAAGTCCACTACATAGCCGGTCAGCGCGGCCTGGGCGAACAATTCGGGATTGCGCATGCGCAAGCGCATCAGCGCCTGGAGATGACTGCCGCCGGCCAGCACCACCAGCCTGCGTTCGGCGGGCAGATAAACCACGGTGTCGGCCCACTGCTGTCCCCCGCGCTCCCGCAGCGCGGCAAGCGCCGACCGCATCGCGTCCTCTCGCTCGGCGACCTCGACCGGGCTCGGCTCCGCGACGCCGCGCACCAGGTCGGTCAGCCGCGCCAGGTGTGTCTTCCGCGTGAGACGCTCGCGCCAGAGGGTCCGGATCGCCTCGTCGGCAGGCGCATTCAGCCGCTCGAAGAACGCGCGGTCCCACCCGGCCTGCTCGTCGTGCAGCCGCGTCACGGTGTCCTCCCAGGCCGAACGGTCCAGCCGCCACGGCAGATCGACGCCGAGTTCCCGTGCGAGGGTCGCGCGTTCCGCCAGGGGCGCCAGATCGTCGACGGGCAGCGGCCCCGTGTCACCGACGAGCACCCGATACAGCGAGTATTCCGGTCGGGTCATGTCTGGCTCACCCAGCAGCACATATTCCAACGACGCGGCGAGCGCTCGCTCCGGGTTGATATCTCGGACACCTTCGGTGAAGGCTGCGCCCGGCAGCTGCCCGATCCACTCGTCGTAGGCCAGCGTGATGAGCCCGCCCGCGCGCAATTGATGGTGCGTGTCGCGCAGGGCCGCGTCGATGTCGGCGTGGGAGGCCGGTCCGCTGTGGTGGTCGAGAACCTGAGCGAATGTGCCGACGACAGCGTCGAAGACGGGATTGCCTGTACCCGGATGGAGTCGGCCGTCAGCGACCTGCTGCTGATAACCGGCCGTCAAGCGCTGCGGGTCGGCGACCGATCGCAGATCGAGCGTCACCTCCAGTTCGCCGGTGCCACCACGTCGGACCTGCGCCAGCGGGTCCGGATTCGCCAGCACGTCGATCCCGAAACGCGGCATGACGACGTCCGGAAACCGATCCCGAAGGAACGCGATCGCCCGGTGCAAGTCCTGGACGACTTCGACCGGGACCGCAGGATGGTCGACGCCGAAGGCCTCGACATCTGCCGCGTCCCCACGCGCGCGGTAACGGGCATCCTCGGTGCGGGCGGCGTCGTCGACACCGCCGACCGGGTGCGCGAGAATCCGCCCGGGGTCTGGATCGGCCCGCACGATATCGACCTGCTCCAGGGTGACCCGCGTGCCGGTCTCGTCCGGCACGGCCCGCAGGAACTCGACTTCGAGGCCATAGTGAGCCTGCGCCTCCAGCTGTGGCCAGTGCGAGCCGATCAGGCGGTGCAGCACCGCGCTGTGTCGATCGTCCACGGCGACGATGACGAGTCTGCGCTGCTGCGGGTAGAACACCGCTTCGGCACCCCACTCGTTTCCGCCAGGCCGCTGCCGGATCAAGTCCTCGATACCCGAAGCAGACGAAACCGGCTGCGGCGGAGCCGGTCGCTGCTGCGGGTCGACCAGGCCGGTGAGCTGGGCCAGCATCTCCCACCGGGACGCGTTGTCCGCCAACGCCGCTCGGGTGTCATGCCGGTCAGCGGTATGCAGCTGTAGGACGACGGACCTGCGCTGCGCAGCTACCTCATCGTGCAACGCCACAGGGACCGTGTTCCACTCAGCCTGGTCCAGGCGTGCCGGACGAGGCACCCCCAACTTCTGAGCGAGCCGGTTGCGCCACACCTTGTCCGGGTCTACCGGCGTGTCGTCTCCGATCCACGCCCGGTATACCGCGTCCTGTGGGGTGCTCCAGTCACGGCCCCGCGCCACCAAATACACCAGAGCCTCGGCGGAGGCCTCACCCCAGTTGATCCCCTTGGCGGGATCACCGTCGACGAACGAATACCCCGCCAGCTGCCTGATCCAGGTGTCGTAACCGGTCTGCACTACTCCGGCGGCGGCTAGGCCGACGTAGGTGTCGTCCAATATTCGTTGGGCCTGTTCCCGGGTAGGTAGTTCCGTCTGGCGTCCGATCACGTGCCCGAACTCGTGCACCACCGTGTCGAATACCGGTCGGCCGGTTCCTGCTTGGAGAAAGCCTGTTTCGACGTTGAGCGCCTTGCGCTCCGCGAAGAACTCGGGATCGACGGCCAGATGCCGGGCCAGCACGATCTTCGCGCCGACCCGACTCGCGCCGAGGATCTCCACGTCGACCATGCCGATGGTCTTGGCGTTTGCCAGCGGTTCGATGGCGATGACTGGAGGCGCCACATCAGGGAATCTGTCCCGCAAGTACATCACGGCCTGAGCGAACTCCCGGATCGTGTCGACCGACACCTCTGGATCGAAGAACCCTTCGCCGACCTGCAGGTCCCGCTGCGCCAGCTCCTTGATGACCGGCCGGACCGCGCGCTCGAACTCGACAGTGCGCCGGAGTTGATCGAGCTTCGAAGCCCGCTGCGCGTAGTCGGCCACTTCGTCGCGGGCACCGGCGTCGTCGACACGGTGGATCAGATCTCCACCCTGCCGCGCCAGTTCATCGTCGATGCGGCCGATCGCCGCATCCCACGCCGCCCTGTTCAGCCGGGACGGGTGGTCTATGCCCAGCTCCGCCGCGAGCGAGTTGCGCTCCACCAGCAACTTGACCTCGTCGATGCGAGGCAGCGCCACGTCGCCGGTCGCGAGCCGGTAGAGGGCATACTCCGGGCGCAGCGGATCGAGTCCGTTGGCCGCGATATAGGCGAAGGCGTCCGCCAGCGCCTCATGCGCGGACAGCCGCCGCCGCAGCAGCTTCCAGCCTTGCTCGAAACTGTGACTCGGCAGCTGCCCGACCCACTTGCTGTAGCTCAGGTCGATCAGCCCGGCGTCGCGCAGTTCCAGATGCGTGCGCCGCAGGACGTGTTCGACCTCGGCCGCCACGATGCCGTCGCGGGAGAGGTCCAGCGCGTATCCGAACATGTGTGCCAGCGTGTCCAACACCGGGTTGCCGGTCTTCGGAAGCGCCCACCCGGCCTCGATATCGGCGGCCATCGCGGTCGCCCAGGCCTCAGGGTTGCGCGCCCAGACCGCATTCAGCGTGATCTCCGCGCCGTACCCCCCCGAGGGCAAGGGCACCCGGTTCGTCTGCGCGTAACGGAAATCGGAGAACTCGAGAATCCCGATCCGTGCCAGCCCCACCTGCGGGAACCGCCGTCGTAGCCGGTCGAGAGCACGTCCGAAGTCTTCTACCACCGACACCGGCACATGCGGATCCAGGAAACCTGCCCGTACCACGTCGTGCAGCGCCATCCCATGCCGCTGGGCCATTCCCGCCAATAGGTCACGCTTGGCCCGCACCGCCGTGCTGTGGTCGTAGTCGGCGGGCAATTCCCGCACCGGCACCCCGTCGGCCGGATCCTGGTGCGGCCGCAGCGGCGAATCGCGGCTCGAACCCTGATCGGGCGGAGGCGGCTGTGCCAACCCACCCCACTTGGTCAGCTCGATCCCTGTCACGGACCGCGCGTGCGGCGCCGCTGCAGCAGGCTCGAACTCCCCGATGAACCGACCGGCGTAATCGATCACGACAAGCTCGCCGCTGTCGTTGACTACGAGATATCGGCGTCCCGACGATTCGGTGACCACCATGCCTCGACCGTGGTTGCGCCGTCTGGTCTCGTCATCCACTTGCCGATAGGACTCGCCCTGCTCCGCACCCAGCAGGCGCGCTGCGATAGCGGCGTAGGCGTCCGCGCCTGCGCCGAATGGCTGCGCTGGTGCGTGTTCCAGCGTCGCCCAGTCCAGCGGACGCTCCCACTCATAGTAGAAGTCGTTGACCGCGCGCCTGACCAGTTCCCCATCATGCCCGTCGTCCGGGATGCCGTCGAGGTGCAGCGGGTTGCCCGCGGGCGACACGGGATCGATACGCGACCAGGAATTCCGCTCCATCCGCGTCCACTCGATCTGCTTGGCGAGATCGGCCGTCAGCTCCCGCAGCCGTCCGCCCGCCAGAGCACAGCTGACCGGTCCGTCCGGCTCACGACCGACCCGAGTGAGGTCGACAGCGTCGTGGTCGAATTCGTCGAGCCGTCTCATCAGTTGGTCATGCCAGTCGGCGGCGCGGATCCGCTCGAATTCCGGCCGCAGTTCGTGCAGACGGCGGCGGATCTCCCTGAAGTCGATCGACGCGACCGGGTCGATTCCCTCGATCCCGAACAGCCGGGAGATTGCGCGCACTCGGCGCTCGAAAGCCCCAGGCTCCCCGCGCTGCGCGAACGTCGACCAGTGCCCGCTGCCGTGTACCCCGAAGTCGGCGCCGACCTGCCACTGCCTGCCCAGACTTGGATTGCCCACCAACGCATCCAGCACGCCGAGGCGGCGACCATCGGCAGTGTCGACGTACGGCCAGGCCCATACGCGTTCCTGCCGAGACGTGCGCGGGGTGCTCGACATGCCCCATTCCTGCCCCGGCAGCCCGTCGACGTGTTCGGTGTAGACGACGTAGGCGGAGTCCGCGCCGAAAGCAACAGCCCCCGGTTCCAGATAGACCGCACCCACCCGGGCGCCCGCCACATGGGCGACCAGAGATGCCGCATACATGGCGCGGGCCTGGGATTCCGTGCGGACATACGTCCGCGTCACCACCTCACCGTTGCGGTAGGTGATTTGCTCCACCCGCAACGGCGACACTCTGCCGTCGTCATGCACGTCGCCGTCACCGGCACGCACCGGCTCCACGGCGTCGATCCCGCTCGCGTCGGCCAGAATGAGTCGGTCGATGAAGCCCATGTTCCGAACCACCGCGGGGGAAATGGCGTGCGATAGGTCGGACGGGCCGGCGGAATCACGCGCACCGTCCGGAGCCGGAGAAGCATGCTCTTGGGCACCGGAATCGTCTGTGCTGTCCGGCGGCTGTCCCGCGACGCGTCGGACGATGTCGTCGATCGTCCACAACTCGCCGTTCAGCAAGCGGTACAACACTTCATGTGGACTGGTCCAGTCCCGGCCATGTACAACGGTGCGCGCAAAGGCTTCCGCCAGCGCCTCCTGCGGATTGATCGAGCCACCGGGCATGCGACTGTACCCCGACAGAGTCGCCGTCCACTCGGCGAAACTCAACGGCGCCATCCCGCGCGCAACCAATTGTCGGTGTGCCGCCGGCAATGCCGATTCCCACTGCGTGATCAGCGCCGCCTCGCCCACCGCCCCAGACCGGTACGCGAGGAGGTGACCGAACTCATGCGCGACCATGTCGAACCAGGGGTTGCCACTGCCCGGCAGAAAAGTTCCATCCTCGACCGCATCGGCCCAGAACTCCGCGAACCTGACAGGATCGGCCAGCCACGCCCTGTTGAACGCGATCGTGAGGACCTCCGACCCGTCCGGCAACCGAATCACCTCGGTTCGGGCAGGCACATCATCCGGAAGCGTGTCGGGGTACTCGGCGACGTAGAACGAGTCCAGCCCGGCCCCGGGGTGCGCGGTCATCAGATCACCCACGGCCCGCGCGATCTCGCGAACCGCCGTCACCGAGATGTCCTCGCGCAGGAACCGCTCGTCGAATCCGAGGCCCGCACCGGGCAACTCCACCCGTTCGAACATTTCCTCGAACGCGGACTTCTTGGCCTCCCATGCGTCGTCACCGACGAGTCCCGCATCCCGCAACAACAGTCGCAGCGCCTGCTCCGGAAACGCCAACGTTCGCGGCTCCGCCCAGAACCAGCCCGGCAAGCGGACATCGCGGGAGGCGCCTGCCGGATCCAGACCGCCCCGGATGGGGTGCGCGGGCATGTCCGGATGGTCGACGTCCCGACGGTGCAGAGTGCTGTCGATCGGCCGTAGCACCCCGTCCTGGCCGACCCGATGTGCGATCACCCATGCCTTGCCGACATCGCGGAACGGCTGGATCTCCCGCCACCGGCCGACCTCCAGCGGTCCGCCGGTGAGCGGGTCGAACACAATGATCTCGCCACCGACCTTGGTCATCTCGACCCGGTGCGCGGCGGCGCCGTCGTCCAGCACGACGGTGAGGGAATCTGCCACGCTATCCGGGATCACCTCGCCCCGCTCATCTCGTGCCCGGCCGACGCGCAGATCGTCGATGATCTGCTCCACCAACCCGGTTTCGCCCGAGTGCGGGTCCCGCGCGGAAACCGGCACGAGGCGGCCCCCGACACTGCCCTCGAGGGCGCGCCAGTCCACCTCACCGACACGGAGGCGGAAAACGTCGTCGGCCCCGAGATCGAGGAGGGTGCGGTTACCCGCGGGCAGGCAATCCTCCACGTCCGACGCCAGTGCGCCGAAACGCTCCTCAGCACCGGAAACGTACTTGGACACGTCGTGCCCTAGACCGATCCGGGCAATCATCCGTGCCAACGCGTCGCGCCGCTCGAACAGCAGTAGGTCGGTACGGTCGATGCCGTCGACGGCCGCAAGACGCCGCGCGCCCGACGGCAGATTCTGGGTGTCGGGCGCGATCTGTGAAACGACCGCATACACCGAGACATCCGGCGCCGACGCGTCGTTCAAGTCCACGTTGACCGGATCGACCAGCAACACGGTGTGCAGTCCCTCGATTTCGGTCAGTCGGAACGACAGCCCACTCGACGTGAACGCCGCGTCTGCTGCGCCTTCGAAAGTCACCAGGTCGATGGCGCTGCCCACGACGCCATCGACCGCGTTGGCCGCGTCGGCGGCGGCGATGTCGCGCCGCAGCAGCGCTGCCCGCTGGGCCTCGGTCCACACCTCCCCCGCGCCGGGAACGCCACGCATCCATGCCACGACGGCCACCCCGGCGCCGTGCTGCATCCGCTGCATCACCTCATAGACCCTGCGGGCCAAACCCCAGTTCTGCTGATAATCAGATGTCATCAGTGGGTCGGGGTGTGTTCCGACGATGTACATGCGTTTCGCGGCGGTCGAGGCGTCGCCGAATACGAAGGCCACCTCACCGGTGTGGGGGTCGACGTCCCGCACGAAGTGCGAGGCTACGCCGGGATCGAAGGTAATGCTGCCGATCAACCCACGGATCAACATTCCCTGCTTGACTTCTGCATAGGAGAGTTCGGTCGTTACCGCCTTGTCGGTCAGTTCGCGCAGGTGTGTGACGAGCGTTCGTAGGCTGGCTTGGTTGCAGACATCGTCGGGAATGCCCACGGCGCGGGCCATCAGGTCAGGATGGACTCGCAGCACCGCGCGTTGCAGCCGGGTCAATCCGAATACACTCGGCGCCGCGCCTCGTTCCAGCGCGATCCGCTCGCGCAACTGTTGCGGCAGCCCGTCGTCGGTCAGACCGCGCCACCACGCGCGGTTGCGCGCGGCCTGCGTGCGGGCGTGCCCGACCAGTTCGTCCTCGTTCATGGTGCTCTCGAGGAACTCCGAGTAATCGAGCGGTAGCAGGCGCTGCGCCACATCCTCCCGACTCCCCGGCGCATGAGCAGTTCGCTCTCCGGACAGCCGCGCCATGGCGTGCGCGGCGAGATCCCGGTCGAGCGCGGTCGGACCGTCGTCGTCGAATTCGCCCCGCGAGAATCTCGGTGGTGGATCACCACCACCTCCACCTGTGTCGGCATCGTTCCCGACCGGAGTCAGGTCGTTGAACAATGCTTCATTGAACGGATCGCGCGGATCCGATGACTCGCCCTCCGGCCCGGTGCCGCCACCGGCTCGGCCCCACGCCTGCAGGTCGGTGTCTGTTCTCGGCACGCCGGCAGCGATCGGTCCATCCCGCGTACCGCCCGGTCCCTCCCACGGCTCGCCGCCGATCCGCGACTGCGGGCCCTCGCCAGGCAACACCGGCGGCATACGGTCCTCGCCCAGTGAATGCAGCGGAGTTCCATTGTGGTCGTAGGCGATCCCGTACAGGCCCTTTACCGTGCGCGGTCCCTCCGGGGGCGGGAACGGTAGCAGGTTTCCGTGCCGGTCGCGGATCTTCGCGACTCCGTTGTCATTCACGACGAGATAGGCGTGCGCGCCCACGCCGTGCGCGTCGACGGGTCCGGTGTATTCCTCGACCACCAGCATCGCCGCACCCGACCGCATGCCCTCGATCTGCGCTGCGACCGATCCGTCGCCATCGACCGCGCGTAGTTGTCCACGGGCCGCCGCCTGGAACTCCGTCGCCGACATCCCGTCCAACCCGACGTGCCGGGGAACACGGACGTCGACATCCGGGCCGAACCATGCGCGCAGCGCCGCCAAAGTCTCCGGTCCGCAGTCATTTCGGGCCCGCAGCTCAGGAAGGCTGAGATCCGCGTGTGCCCCGGTCGGATCCCGGAACCCGTCCAGCGGCAGCTCATCGGCATAGATCGGATCGCCGTGGACCAGTTCCACCAGCCGCGCGTAATGCTCTACCCTGCCGAGGTGCAGTCCCGCGGCCGCCTGCGCCGCATGCGGACCCAGGACCTCCATCCGCGCGCGGACCTCGTCGCCCTCTGCGGCGAGCTGGCGGTGCAACCGAGCCAACTCCCGCTCCCAACCCGCCGCGGTGAACCGATGAGGCTCGGCGATCCCCAGTTCGGCAGCCACCCGCACCCGGCGCACATCTGCCGCGGTATCCCACGGTGCACCGGTGCTCGCGCTCACCAACGCGCGGTACAGCGCGTACTCCGGACGAGTCACGTCGATCCCGTGCGCCTCCACCCAGGCGAACGCCTCCCGCAGCGCTGCTTCCGCATTCAGCTGCCGCCTCCCCCACGACCGTGAGAAGCTCTCTCCGGACAGTTGCCCCGCCCACTCGCGGAAAGACAGGTCGGTCAAGCCGTGCGACCACAGATAGCGATACAGCTCCAGCAGGGATGGTCGCGCCGTCTCCCACGCCGCCCGGTCACCCTGAATGTCGAGCACTTCGGCGAGCTGCCGATTGATCGAGTCCCGCACCGGATCCCCGGTCAACGGCAAGTGGTCGCCGTCCTCGACGGCCACCCTGGCACGCGCTCGCAGTTCGATCGGATCCGCCAGAATCCGGGGATCCAACACGATTTCGGCGCCCCATCCCCGCGGGTGCACCGGATGCAACCGCACATCCGAAGCCCGCCCGGAGAAATCCCCGTCCGGGGCGTCCGAATTCAAACTCTCGAACCGGACACTCGACAGCGGCACATCCGGATACCGCTCCAGCAACACCTCGACCGCACCGACCACATCACGCAGCACCTCAGACGGCACGGTGTGCGCGAGATGCCCGAAGAATTGGACGTCCTGCCGCTCGAGTGCCTCCACCAACGCTTGTTTGTGCGCGTGCTCGTGCTGCGCGGTCATCCACGGCCGCTCGTCGTCTGCCGCGCCACGGTTTCCCGCTCGCGGCGCATCGGACTCCGACTGTGCACCCGAGGTCCCCGACTGCTCCCAGGGAACGTCCCAGTCCGTTTGCAGCCGGTATGTGTCGTCCGGCTCGGTCCGACGCACGATCGGCTCACGGTGGCGCTGCCAGTCGCCGCTGTCCGCTGGGCGACCGTGTCCGTTCAGCTCCGCGACCTCGTCCTCAGGGCTTTCCAGACGCGCATGCGGATCAGGGGCCCGGCCGCCGGACTCGCTGCCTGTCTGCGCATCGAACTCGCTGTGCTCCCACGAGATTTCCGGCTCAGCCCCGCCGGCGCGCCCTCTCCCGAGCGGGTCGAAGTCGTCGTGCTCGGCCGGCAGCGCATCTTCGTCCAGATCCTCCTCGTCCTCGCCGGGCACCGGCTGCCAGCTGTGCAGCAGCGGCACCGGGACGGTGCTCGGAACGCCGTGGACGAGTTCCACCAACCTTCGGAAGAGCGCCACCCTTCGGGAATACTGCTGCAGCGCCACCGCCTGTTGTCTGGTGGACAGCGTCTCCCGCATCGCGGGCCACTGCTCGCCTTCTTCCCTCAACTGGCGTTCCACTTCGGCGACGGCTCGTCGCCAGCCACCTGCGGTCAGTCGATGTGGATCGGAGATCTCCAACTCCGCCGCCACGTTCAAACGGAGGACCTCGACCGTCATGTCGACCGGGGTGTCGAACATCGTGCTGTTCAACGCTCCCATGAGCGCGTAGGCAGGCTGCCGCATATCCAGCGCCCGCGCCTGCGCCTGCTCGTAGGCCTCCGTGAACGCCTCCGGTGTGTCGAGCACGACTCGGCGACCGAACACGGTGTATGTGAAACTGCTGTCCGACAGTTGGGCAAGCCATTTCCGGTAGGTCGTGCCGACGTGTCCTTCTCGCTTCAAGGCCCGGAACGCGTCCCGCAGCACCTGCTCCGTGCCGACCGGATCGATCCCGAGGCCACGCAGCTCGTCCACGAGCGGCATCACCTCGTCGCTCCGCCGACTTCCCTCGTACCCGGGTGTCGTGGTCGCTTCTTTCTCCTCGCCTCGGTGGCTGCGGGGCTCGAACGTGCGTGCCGCGTCCACCGACGTATCGGAGGTATCCGCGGAATCGGTTCGGACCGTCTCGGGTTCTCCGTTGCGGTGCTTGCCGGAATATCCCGGCGTCGTCGTCGCGGCCTTCTCCGCACCCCGATGCCGACCACCGGCGGACTCCCCCTCCAGACGACGACGCCCCACATACCCCGGCGTCGTGGTCGCGGCTTTCTCGGCGCCACGATGCCGACCCTCGCCGGAGGAGCGCTTCGCCGCCTCGGCTTTGGTGCGCACCTCGGACACCACCTCGGAGGTCGATCCTCGACCGGGTACCGACGAAACGGGTGGGCTTGCGGCAGTAGCTTGTCGGGGACGAAGGTCATCCGACCCGACCGGACCATCCGCCGTCTGTCGTGGCACGGCTGAGTGGTGCTGAGCGGCATCCACATTCGCCGCTCGACCGGAGCTCGACGCAGGTTGCGCGCCCGCACGCGCCGCAGATCCGGCCGCCCCGGACGAGTCGGCCGTGGAACCGAAGTCCGGTCGCGCGATCCCCGGTTGCATCATGCGCGCGGCAGCCCCTGGCCCCGACCGATCGGCCGGTCCAGTGCCCGGTAACCCAGCCGGGCGCGAGGACGTCAGGTCGTTCGTCGAAGTGCGCGTTTCGCTCGACGGACTTCGAGCCTCCGTCGGCTGGCTGCGTGTCGGTGTGTCCTCGGCGGAGCCAGCCACCCCGGCAAGACCGACCGGCCCGGTGGGATGCGCCGCCGCGGTGTGCTCGGAGACCTGGGGGGGATCTGCCGCGGAACCGGTACCCGGCCCCTCGGAGGTCGCTACCTGCCTGGCGGCCACATCAGCGGGCGCCGGGCCCGGGACAGCCGCGGAAGCGGCGTCGACCGGGCTGGCTGTCCCGAGTTGTTCGGTACCGACCCCGACCCTCGCCCCGGACTGCGCCGCCGAGACGGAATCCCCCCGGGCTTGCGGGCTCGACGCCGCCTGCTCGTGCTGTCGACCGTCGGTCGCACTCGACTGGGGCCCGGTCTCCGTCGGCGGCCTGGGGTTCGGGGTCTCCAGGGCACGATCGACCGTTCGGGGTGTGCTGGTCGGTGCGATCGGTGTGGTGCGCTTCTCGGCCGGGACCAGGGCAAACCCCAACTTCGTGATCGGCCCCACCCGGTTGTTGAACCTGGCGAAGAATCCGTCCGGATTCCGGTGCGCCATGTGCTCGAAGCCCTGATGCCCCCACATCGATGTGCCCGCACCGATGATGCCCGAGCTGACCATCCGGTAGTCGAAAGTCCAGTCTCCGGTGACGGCGCCGCCGCCCGCCCAGCCGGCCAGCCCGCCGACGATACCGCCGCCGAGCACGTTCGCGGCGAACATGCGCTGCGGGGTGAGGTGGTCCAGGCCCCATCCCGTCGTACTGAGCTTCTGCAACCCTTTCCCGAACGCACCGCCCGCGGCGCCGCCCGCCGCGCCCGCGGCGGCTGAGGACAACGCCCGCGTGGTGTCGAATCCGGTGCTCTGATGACCGTGACCGATCTCCCACAGCTGAATGCCGGCGTCCTGCCCGAGACCCATCGCACCACCGAGCAGGGCGTGACCGGACAGCTGCACCGTGAGCCGTGCAGCCAACCTCGGCACACCCGCCCCGGCCAGCCTCGACAACAACCACTGGGCGATCCGGGTCAATGCGATCCGGGTCGCGCCCATCGCCGCCGCGTCGACGGCCGGCGAGGTGAGTGGGAACAGCTTCGATGCAGCGAGTTCGAGCGCCAGCAGGATCAGCGAGCTGATGATTTGGATCTTTCCGGTTTCTATGCTGCCGCCGGTGTCGTCGGCCTGGGTCGCCAACTGCTCGAACTGATCGACGAGCTTGGGGATGTAGTCCGCGAACCCGTCGAAGGCCACTGTCATGGCCTCGATACCGTCGCCGCTCGGATACGCCGCGACGGCAATGGATTTCGCGTTCGCCACGTCCGGCACCAGCTCCGCGAGGTCGGCTGCCGCCTGGCGCAGGAAGGCGGCGAGCTGCCACATATCCTTTTCGATGCCCTCGGGCCATTCGGCCCCACCGACCATTCCGAGCAGCCATTTGCCCGCCTCGCTCAACTCGAGACCCATGACCGCCGCCTAGGTGAACCGCCCGAGCATCCCGGTTCACCAGGCCGAGTCTTTGAAGTCTGGCTCCCGCCGACCGCCGGGCGGCTGGCCGGGGTCTTCGTCGACCTGGCGCTCGGCCGACTTCGGCGGTGCTGTCGACACCTTCGGGGTCACCGGCGTGTAACTGCCCAAATCGGGCAGATCCTCGACGATGTCGGTCAGCTTCGGCAGCCGGGCCCGCTGTTCGAGCAACGGGCGCTGGATCTCGGCCAGCTGTCCGGCCAGATCGGCCTTCGCGGCCTGCGCCGCGGCCGTGACCGCCGCCGCGATCTCGCCGTAGCCGAGGTCGTCGATATCGTCGGCGAACCGCGTCTCGATGACGGTGCCCTCGGCATTGAGACACACGGTAACCCGGCGCTGCTGCGCCTCTCCGGTCGCTACCACCGCGGCGGCGCGTTGCTGAATCCGCGCGATCTCACCCATCTGCTCATGGAATCCCTCCACGAGATCGGCCAGTTGGGACTTGAAGTGTTCGTTTGTCATCGCTCAGCCGACCCTGTCCGCCCGCCACCGGAAACGCTGTTCGAATCCGGCGGCGTAGACCGAAGGCGGCGTAGACGACGAAGAGCGTTCCAGCACGCCGTCATCGGCGACGTAGAAGATCGCGCGGCCCAACATGACCTGTCCTTCCGGCGCCGGGACATGCACCAGCCACCCGACGCCGACCCGGCTGGCCACCAACCCGGACACCGGGTAGCCGGGTGTCTCGAGTCCCCGCTCCAGAATGTGGTCCCGTACAAGGGCGATGGCAACTTTCTCCGGCAGTGGGGTCGATCGCACCGTGGCGAGGCCCGCGGCGTCGAATTGCATGTAGGCAGCGTCGATGTCGAATCGTTCGGCATCGGTGAACAGCGCCACCACCGTCTCCCGTGTGACCGAGCCGACCTCGGCCGATCCGATCACCGTTTCGGCGGCATCCCGGATCTCGTCCGCCGGACGCGGATCCCCTGCCTCACGGGCCAAGTCGATCACCTGATCCGCCACGGTGTCTTCGTTCCATAGGTCGGGCAGCGCGACCCGGGCGGGCGCGGGTTCCGGCGACTCGCCGCGGCGCCATGCCCCGGACTGCCACCAGTAGCAGAACGACAGCATTCCGGTTGCCGCCCGCGGGTTCAGCACCGCGCTCGTCACCCAACTCGGCGCCCCCGCGTACAGATCCGGCAATGCCGCCTCACCGTGATAGCCCGCCGCGAGTTCGGGCGAGTCCACTCGCCCGCCGGACAGCACCGCCCGGTCGCCGGACAGCAGATACAGCGTCGCGCCGTTGTGGTCGCCGTCCTCGAACCAGCCCAACGACGGCAGGATCCGCGGACCGTGCTCGGACCCGGCGGCGACGCCGGCCGCCGCCAGCGTTGCCCAGCGGGCCCACAGCGCCCGCAACGGCGGCAGTCCTACCACCGGACGTGCCATGCCGGCTCGATCCGCGGCGGCTACCGCGGCTTGTCGGGGCGTGCGGACCTGGCGTCCGGTGTTGTCGATGTGCGCGGCGAGCCAGGTCGGCAGCCGACGGGGAAACGCCTCCAGATCCGCACGATAGGCGGCGGCTGGAAACAGCTGCTCGGGCGGGAACGGAGTATCTCCATAGTCGTACTCCACCTCGAGTCGGCCCCCCTTGGTGAGCGACAACACCAACCGAAGCCACGGACCATCGCCCAATTCCGCCGACAATGCGCGCAGTTCACGAACCGCGTGCACCGTCGACTCCGGTGGCGCCGCCCGCACCGACCGCTCCCCATCGGTGTAGATCAGCTCGGCCGCCTCGTCGGCAACGGTGAGCGTGAACATGCCGTCCATACGCTGCCACCCCTCCGGGCCGAGCGCCGCCAACTCACGGGCGATGCGGTGCGACAACTTACGCGCCTTCTCGGCCGGATCGGTCGCACCGGAGCCGCCGAGACTGAATTTACGGTCCGGCTCGCCGGCAGCAGGGTCCTCGCTCATCGGTCGCCGCTCACGCCCTACGCCGGAATCCTTCAGCGTTCTTGTCTTCCCATGCCTGCAGGTAGTGGGCCGACTTCGTCTGGGCATCGGACATGTCGCCGAATGTCTTCGCCAGACCCGGCAGCGCTCCTGGCTTTCCGTCACCGGCGCGATCCAGTAGCTCGTCGCGATTGGGCACATAGGACTTGGCGAACTCGGTGCCGTAGCTGTCGTCACCCCACGGCTCGCCCAACGCCTCCGTATTGTTTTTCACGGTGGCGAGAATGTCGGCGACCTTGTCACGCAAGTCCTCGGCACTGTGGGCGGCCTTGTGCAGTTTGGCGATCGTGACCTTCACCTCGGCGGCCATCGAACCTCCTCATGGCAGGCAATGAGTTGAGTACGTCGAGCACAGTGCAGCACCCGCCCGCCACGGGCGCCAAGTGTTCTCACTATTGGGAGGCCGCGGCCCGCATATCGTCGTTGAACCGCTGATATTCGGCACTGACACACCGCAGCTTGACACTGCCGCGCAACGCCGACACATGCACGAAGGCAGCAGGTTTCAGCTCCCAGATCAGCTCTGGGTACTCGCCTTCCGCACGCCGCGTCGGCTCCCCCAATGCCTCGGTCACCCTGCCGCCCACCGTGCCATACGCCTGCGCGACGAACTCCGCTACCCCGTCGGTATCCGGCGCGAACGAGTCGGTGACGTTGACCGTCACCATGCCCACCCGACTGCCGAAGAAGGTGAATCGCGCCTCCGGCCGATTCACCGCTATCGCGGTGCGGGCCACCACACCTGGCCGGGACACCTCTGCCAGGGACCAGCCCTGCGCGGCGCACAGTCGCTCGACATCGGCCAATCCCCAGGTCCAGTCGAATTCCCCCGCCGCGGAGACGAAATCCGCCACCGCGTCGAGGTCTACCCTCGCGTCCACCCGCTCACCGTAACCGCCGATGCCGCTCACTGCTTCCCGATCAGTCAACACCCTGTGCCCCCGGTCCGGCTTCAGCGTTGCCCGAAGACGATTGTGCGCGGCGTACCCAGGCTGTGCCGGGTCGACCGATCAGTCGCGCTGCTGGGCAGAACGTCGACGAACTTGGGTCCGACAATGACCGAATGCCGGCGCCGCCGGCGCGGTTTGGGCCGGCTATAGCGCGCGAGATCCTGAATCACGTTGCCGGCCCGGTCATACCCGACACCGGCCCAGAGCATCTCGCGCGGCGGCCAGCCCACTTCCACCATGTGCGCGGCACGGCGGGCGCACGGCGCACGCAGCGGGCACCGCAGGCAGATCTGCCTCGATTCCATCCAGGTCTCGGCCGTTCCGGTGCCGAGATCCCATCGCTCTGGCTGCTCGGCGCACGGTAGCAACCCGGACGGCGGCGTCGACATCGGAGCAGTCATGGGTTCTCGTCTCGTGCGACTCGGGAATATGGGACGGCGGAATCGGGGAGCACACATCCAGATTCGCGGCTTCGACCCGTGCGTGGGCAGTAGGGAGATCCCTGCATCGCCACCCCACCGACACCGTTGCGCATACAGATCGGCCTCCGCTGTCCCAGGAAGCGGGGCCGTCGTCGAACCACCGGGTCGCGTCCGCCGACTGTGCCGAGTCTGCGGCCACCGGCCCCGGCATGTGCGGATTCTGCAGTTCATGGCATAGTGGTCTGTTGAGATCGGGCTTATCGAAGTGATCTGCACGGCTCACCTACAGAAAAGAAGTTGTCAACACCATGGCTCAAGGCAGTGTGAAGTGGTTCAACGGCGAAAAGGGCTTCGGCTTTATCGCCCAAGACGGAGGCGGCCCTGACGTCTTCGTGCATTACTCGGCTATCACCGGGTCCGGTTTCAAGTCCCTCGACGAGGGTCAGCGGGTGGAGTTCGAGGTAGGCCAGGGCCAGAAGGGTCCCCAGGCCCAGGACGTCCGCGCTATCTGATCCAGCGTGACTTGTAGAGGCTCCGCACCATCGAGGTGCGGGGCCTTTCTTGTTCGGGTAGCGGCGCACGCCGTCCCCGACAGCTCGTCAGGCCGCGGCGCCGCCCGATCCGGGTTCCGCGCGCGCCGGGAGGAACGGCGTCGCATCGGGTGCCAGCCCTTGCTCGATGCCGCGTGCACGCGCCAATTCGGCATCGAACGCCGCGCCCATCAGCATCGCGAGATTCGTGATCCACAGCCATACCAGGAAGACCACTGCGGCGGCCCACGATCCGTACACCTTGTTGAACGAGCCGAAATTAGCCACGTAGACCGCGAATCCAGCCGAGGCAGTGATCCAGACGATGACCGCGAGCGCACTTCCCGGCGTCAACCAGCGGAAACCGGGATGCCGAACGTTCGGCGCGGCCCAATAGAGCAGCGCGCACACCAAACCCACCAACACAGCCAACACCGGCCACTTGAGCACGTCCCACACACGGACACCCGCCGCGCCGACACCCAGCCACCCTCCGACCTCACGGGCGACGTCTCCGGTGGCGACCACCCCGACCGTGCACGCCGCGACAACGACCAGCATTACGACGGTCAATCCGAGCCGCAAATGCACCGTCTTCCAGATCGAACGTCCTTCATCGATCTCGTAGATCGAGTTCGCGGCGCGAATAAACGCGCCGATGTAGGCGGAGGCGGTCCACACCGAGACGGCCAAGCCGGCTATCGCCAACGGCCCCGACAGCGAACGCGCACTCTGCAGATTCTTGATCGCATCGACGAGAAGGGCAGTACCACTGCCCGGTCCGATCTGCGCAACGGTATCGATCAGCGATTCGGTCGAGCTGGGTCCCAGCATGCCGAGAAGCGCCGTGAGCACCAACAGCCCGGGAAATAGCGACAGCACACTGTAATAGGTCAGCGCCGCGGCCCAGTCCGTGAGCTTGTCCGACCAGACCGCACCGATCGTCCGCCACAGCGCACCACGCCAGGACCTCCATCGAAGGTCCATCGGGCTCGACACCCGCTCGACAGTCATTCCCGCACCTCCCGGCCAGCACCCGGATACCCGGACACGGTCATCCAAAACACCTGGCCGACTGTAGTTTGCGTGCCGCAGGACCTTGATCCCGCACCGGCTCGGCCCATCATTCCCGGCCGTACCCGTCGCCGACGTCATGAGCCTCAGCCCAGAGCATCTGCTCCACCGCGGCGCTACGCGGGAGCGAACTCGATCATGATCACGCTCGCAGCACGCGTCGGGATATCCCGATATCGACTACCCGTGCCCATTTCGGTGGTTCGTCCGGAACGTAATCGCCGATCATATTCGCGACACGAACTCTCCCGACGGAACAGCCCGACCACCGTCCGACACCTGGCCGTCCAGTCGGCCACGGTCTGGCCGTCGGTCAGCACGACGAGCACATCAGGACGCGGCCGGGCCATCCGTAGCCTCAGGGGAACCTCGGCGGCTGGCGACACCGATCAGGAATCGAGAAGCACCGGCCACCGATCAGCAATTAGCGTCACTGCCATGAACAGCACCGCCAACCAGAGCGCTATCGACTCCGTCATCCTCGAGGTGCCCGATCCCGCGGCCGCCGCGGTCTTCTACGACACCGCGTTCGGCCTCGGCGACCGGCTGCGTGTCCGCGCCGCGCAGGAGGCGACCACCGGGTTCCGTGGCTTCATCCTGTCGCTCGTGGTCTCTCAGCCGAACACCGTCGACACCTTCCTCGGTACTGCCGTCGAAGCGGGCGCGACGACGCTGAAGCAGGCGAAAAAGAGCTTCTGGGGCTACGGCGGCGTCGTCCAGGCCCCGGACGGGGCGATCTGGAAGATCGCGACGTCGTCGAAGAAGGACACCGGCCCGGCCACCCGCGAGGTCGAGGATTTCGTGCTGCTGCTCGGGGTCGACAACGTCAAGGCGACCAAGCAGTTCTATCTCGACCGCGGCCTGAGCGTGGCCAAGAGCTTCGGCAGCAAATACGTCGAGTTCGACGCCCCGTCCGCGTCGGTCAAGCTGGCGCTCTACGGGCGCCGGGCCGCCGCCAAGGACGCCGGCGTCCCCCCGGAGGGCACTGGATCGCATCGGATCGCCATCGGCAGCGATATCGGGCCATTCGCCGACCCGGACGGGTTTACCTGGCAGGTCGCCACTGCCTGAACCGGTCGATTCGATATCGACGAATTACACGGCGAAGAACTCGACATCTGGGCGCGGCTCGGCGCATCACGGGCGACGCCAGGCGCGGCGGCGCATTCCACGCACTCCATGAACACGAGCGAGTCGCTGACGATGAACCGACCGCTGCCGACCAGGTCGCCGGTATCCGTACCCGCTCGATGAACTCGGCAACCGGTGGCCGGACGAGCACCCGACGGCTTGTCGTGATTCCATTCGAAGCGATTCTGTCCGTATGACATTCGAGGTGCCCGTGACTCAACCGTCCGACCGACCGACCCCCGCCGAGCCGCCGCAGCCGGATCGGAACAGAACCAAAGCTCTGGTCCTCGTCGGGCTCAGTGTGACGCTCGGCGTGATCGCGGTGATTCTTGTAGTGGTGGGCCTGATCATCGGTGACGAATCGTCCGCTGCCGCTGAGCTGTCGACGACCAGCGCGGCGGCACCGACGCCGTCGGCCGCCACGAATCCCTCGCCGGCCGGATCAGGCGCCCCGTTCAAGCCATCCGATTCGCAATGCGCGCCCGCGGCGGCATCCATCGTCGATTCCGTACAGCAGGGACTGACGCACGCCGATTGGCAACTGACCAACGGCATAGTGATCAGCGCCAGCAGCACAACATATTTCGGAGCTCAGATCGTCGACCAGAACGGCGTCGTGAAAGAGCCCTCGAACGTTTGGATCATCCGCAACGGCCAGGTGTATGCGTCGACCGGAGGCGCACGAACCAACACGACGTTCCCGAAAGTCTCAGCCGCACTCGTGAACATCTCGCTGAGTGATGAGCTCATGCAGGCGGTTGACAACTGCGTGGTGAACGCAACGCTCGACCGCTGATATCCAGGTCCGGACACTCGAGATCGCCCCGGCCGTCCGGCCGGGGCGATCTCCACTCGTTCGTAACTGGCGTTGCTCCACCGACGACTTCTGTGACGGACACGTCAAAATTGCTTGATACCACCATCTTCCGGATCGAAGCGGTGTGAAATTCACTGATCGACAGTGTTGTGGATGACCGATGTCATCAGTCAGGAGCGCCCCTATGCCACGTGAAAGAGATTCGGCTGCCTTCCCGCATCTGAAGGCGGACCTGGACCGCGTTCGTGACGTTCTCGGCCTCGTGCAGTTGCCGGGCAGGCCTGAACTGACCGTACTCACAGACGAGGGCGCGGACAGTCCGCGACGCCTGGTGCGTCCCACGCTGACGTTGCTGTCGTACTACCTGCTCACCGATCCCGCCGTCCCGGCCGATGACCGGGTGGTGCGCGCCGCCGCCGCCGTGGAGTTGCTGCACCTGGGTTCGCTGTACCACGACGACGTCATCGATCATGCCCACGAGCGACGAGGCCGTCCCAGTGCCAACGCGGTATGGGGTTCGCCATTGGTTGTCTTGGGCGGGGATGCAGCGCTTTTCGCGAGCGCGCGGATGCTGACCGAACTCGGCCAGCGAGAAGGTCTCGCAGGGACGATCGCGGGTGAGCGGATGTGCGCGGGCATGGTGATCGAGACCGCCGACCGGTATGTGGCCTCCCGCAGCGAGCAGTCCTATCTGGACGCGATCGACGGCAAAACAGTGGCGCTGCTCTCGCTGGCATGCCGGGTGGGCGCGATGCAGGCGGGGCGCGGCGATCAGGAAGAGGAGGCGCTGGCCGGGTTCGGCCGATACTTCGGGTTGGCCTACCAGTTGCGCGACGACATCCTCGATCTGACCTCGACCGCCGAGGAAATGGGCAAGCCGGTCAACGCGGATCTGCCCGAGGGCATCTACACACTTCCCGTGATCCGCGCCGCGGCCCGCGATCAGATCCTGGCCCGCCTGCTGGGCAGAGCGATGACAGGTGCGGAAGCGACCCGCGTCCGGAAAATCGTCATCGCCTCCGGCGCCGTAGCCGAAGCACAAGCGGTGGCCGACGAATTCATGGACCAGGCCGAGGGCAGGATCGCCGCGCTGGCCGCCGACCCGCACGCCCGCGATGTGATGACCGCGTACGCTCGGTCCGTACTCGATCGGCGGACTCCGCTGCCGGTGACCTCCCGTTCCTCAGCGCAGGCGACCCAGACCAACCGTGCGGAGCTCTCGCCGGAGATCACTCGATGGCTGCGGAGTTGGCTGGTGGACACCGGTCTTGCCGTCTCCCCTGCCGAGTTGGATCACCGACGGTGGGCCGGATCGTTCCAGCTCTTGAGCGTCATGTTCTCCTCCGTGACCCCAGCCGACCTCGCCCATGAACAGACCGCCGCCGCCCTGGGCATGTTGTGCTTTCTGTGGGATGACCTGTTCGAGGATCCGCGGCTGACCGATCCCGAAGCCATTACCGCGCTGCGGCGTGGCATGGTCGCGACACTGCGCCAGGACCCGGAAAACCCCTGGAGGTCCGGCGCGCTCGCCACGGCCTGGGCGAGTTTGTGGCCACGCTTGCGCGCGGGCCGCAGCGCTCGCTGGCAGGAGAAGTTCCTCGACGACATCGAGGCGTGGTTCGAAGCCGCCGAACGCGAAACACGCCACCGCCTCGACGGCTACGTACCCGCCACCGCCGACTACCTGCCATTGCGGAAGTCGACCAGCGGATTCGAAACCGCCATCGCCATTTTGGAGTTACACCACGACCGCGAACTTCCACCGATCGTGCGCAACCACCACGTGATCCGCCGTCTGGAAGAACTTGCTTTCTTTGTGGCCTTCGTCAAGAACGACCTGGTGGGAATCGATCAGGACGAGGCAGACCAAGTCCCCTACAACCTGGTCAGAGCCATCCGTCACGAAACAGGCTGCACCCGAGACGAAGCCATCGAACAGGTGCAACGCCAACTGACCGAGCAACGCGCCGAACTCGACGCGGTGATCCGCTATGTACCCACACTGTTCCGGATCCTTCCCGGCCTGTCCGGCCTCGGGAAGAAATTCGAGTCGATCTACGAAAGCCTGACGAACATGGCGCGACGGGTGCCCGACAGCGATCGGCATACACAAACCTCCGCGTTCCAAGGGCCGGAGCCGGACTTCGAACGCTTGCGCCGTGAGGTCTACTACCACGCGGCTGATGAACCGGCTCCTACCGCGCCGTAACCCCGCGGTCGGCGAAAACCCGGGTGTCCCGTGCGATCCGCTTCGGTAGTCGCGCGGACGTTCCGGCCTGGGTCACTCACACGAGTCGGTCAGCCCCTCGGCGGCACCCACACACCGTCCTGACCGCACTCTGCCGATACGGCCTACCCACCCGACACTCCGATCTGCTGGCCGATCCGGGTCAGCACTCGCCGGGTCAGTTCGGGGTCGGCAACGGTGGGTCTGTCGGTGTAGTCGCCGAGTGCGTAGATGCCCGTGAAACCCGCTGGACCCCATTGGTCTCGCGACAACGTGCTCCGACCGGCCACGGCGACAACCGGGACGGGGTGGGCGCGGCGGGCCAGGACCGTGGGCAGTTTGCCGTTGGCGGTCTGCTCATCGATACTCCCCTCCCCGGTGACCACCAGGTCGTATCCGCGCAGGTGCCGATCGAACTCGAACAAGTCGAGAAAGAACTCGGCGCCCGACACGATCTTGCCGCCCAGCAGTAACGCCGCGAAGCCGATGCCGCCTGCACTGCCCGCTCCGGCTGCCGCCGCGACCGCCATCGCGTCCGGATAGCCGCTGCGGGCGAACGCTTGGACGAGGCTGTTCAGACCAGCGTCGAGAAACCGCACCTCGGCTTCGGTGGCTCCCTTCTGCGGCCCGTACACCGCCGCCGCGCCGTTCGGTCCGAGCAAAGGATTGGTGACGTCACTGGCGACCACGATCTCGATGCCGGTCAGCTGCGCCGCCCGGGAGGCGTCGACGGTGCGGACTCGGCTCAGATTCCGTCCGCATGCGCGCAGCTGTCTGCCCGTCGCGTCGGCGAAGGTGAAGCCGAGCGCTGCGAGCAGTCCCATCCCGCCATCGGTGCTGGCGCTGCCACCGAGAGCGAGGACCAGCCGGTGCGGCCGATATCGCAACGCCTGCGCGATGGCTTGCCCCATGCCGAGACTGCTCGCGTCGAGCGGCAGCGGGCGGCCGTTCGGCAGCGTGTCGAGGCCGCAGGTGTTGGCGACCTCGACGACAGCGGTGCCGTCTCCGACGGCAATTCTCCCGTATCTCGGCGTCCCCGCCGCCCCGGCCACCGTCACCGGATGCGGAGCGAAACCCGCTGCTATCGCCGCATCCACACTGCCGTCGCCGCCGTCGGCCAGCGGCATCCGGTAACTGTCGATCCCCGCCGACGCCAGGCCCTCCGCCAGCCGGTCGGCCACTTCGGCCGCGGAAAGGCTTCCTTTGAACTTGTCGGGGGCGACCAGAACCCTCACGCGGTGGACTTCCTTATCAACGAGTCGGCTCGACAGTGGTGACCGGATATCAGTCCGCGTGGGCCACCGAGCCGAGCAGGTCCCGGACGCGGTTGGCGACCGTGATGAATTCCGGCGTCTCCATTGTCGAGGCGTAATCCCGGTGCGCGGGCAGCTCGACGTCGAGCAATTCGATGATCCTGCCCGGCCGCGGGCTCATCACCACCACTCGGTTGGCGAGGTATACGGCCTCGGCCACCGAATGGGTGACCAGCAGCACCGTCGTGCCGGTCTCCCGCCAGACCCGATGCAACTCGACGTTCATCCGTTCCCTGGTGAGCGCGTCGAGTGCGCCGAACGGCTCGTCCATCAGCAGCACTTCCGGTTCGTGCAGCAGGGCCCGGCACAGCGAAACCCGCTGCTGCATGCCGCCGGAGAGTTCGTGCGGAAGCGCGTTCTCGAATCCGCTGAGCCCGGTCATCTCGATGAGTCGTGCGCATTCGGCCGCGGCAGCCCGTTTGTCCATGCCGCGCATCTCGGCTTGCAGCAGGATGTTCTTGCGAACGGTCCGCCATTCCAGCAGCGCGGCACGCTGGAATACATAGCCGATATTGCGCTGCGGCCCACGCACGGGGGCGCCGCCGAGTTCGACGCTGCCGGCGCTCGGATCGGTAAGGCCGGCGACTACCTTCAGCAACGTCGACTTGCCGCAACCGGACGGTCCGACAATCGAGACGAATTCGCCTCTGCGCACGTGCAATCCGACGTCTTGCAGCGCGGTGACCTCACCCCTTTTGGACGAGAACCGGACGGATAGGTTGTCCACCGCGACCGCGGTATCGGTACGGGCAATGGTGTTGGTGCTCATATCGTCAGTCGCTCCGGTCACGGCTTGCTGGTCGGCGTGAACTTCGAGTCCCAGTACTTGGCCGGGTCCTCGGCTTTGTCCAGCAGCCCCGTGCTGCTGAGGACATCGATCGTGGCGCGCCAGTTCGCTGCGGCATTGGTTCCCGGCGCTTTACCCGCGGTTTCCGGCGTGCTGAGCAAGGGGATGGTCTGCTGCCACTGCTGGAGCAGCACCTGCTGCGGCGGCAGTTGCGGATCCTTACCCTCCATCGCGGCGACCGCTGCCTCCGGCTTCGCGACCGCGGCGGCGAACGCCTCACTCGTCGCATCCAGCATGGCCTGTACCAGCTTGGGCGAGGATTCGATGGTGGCCTGGTTGGCGATCAGCCCATTGCTGAAGAAGTTCAGGCCCTGGTCCGAATACCGCAGGTAGCGGACTTCCTTGCCGCTCTTGTTCGCGATAGTGGGGCCTTGATCGTGCGCGAAGCCGATAAGCCCGTCGACCTTGCCCGAGAGCATCGCCGACATCTTGCCCGCCGAGTCGAGGCTCTGCTGGGTCACCTTATCCGCCGGAACGCCGGCCTTCTCGAGATAGACGGGGAAAGTCGTGGTCGGTGCGTCGCCCGCGGAGACGGCAATCGTCTTGCCCGCGAGATCGGCGGGTGTCCGGATATCCGAATCGGCGAATACCTGCACCGCCGAGGGGGTGGTCTGGAGGAACACACCGACGCTCTTGATCTTGACGCCCTTGTCGATATTGCTGAGGACGGCCGGCGCGTCGGCCCAGCCGAAGTCGGTCTGCTTCGAGCCGGTGGCCTGCGCGGTCTTGGTCGAGCCCTGCCCGGCCGAGATCTTCAGATCGATGCCGTGCTTGGCGAAAATGCCCTCTTGGATCCCGTAATAGAATGGCGCGTGCTCGCCGTAGGGATACCAGTTGAGCATCAGCGACACCGAGGTGGTCTTCCCGTCGGTACCGGGGTCCTTCGCACTGGTGCCGCCGCCTCCGCAGCCGGTCAATGCGAGGACCGAGGCCAGCGCGGCAGCGCCGATCGTCGTGAATGTGCGCGTTCCGAATTTCATGCGATTTCTCCAGCTGTGGCGGAAATATAGTGCGTTCGACATGCTCATGCCGCGCCGACGACCGAGGTCGTGGATCGACGGGAGGCGTGCCATGGAATGAGGAACTGCTCGGCGACCTCGATGATCGCGAACAGGATGATGCCCAGCAGGGACATGATGATCAGGGCAGCGAAGAGCATCGCCGTGTCGATATTTCCGTTGGCCTGCAGGATCACATAGCCGAGCCCTTCATTGGCGCCGACGAATTCGCCGACGACGGCGCCGGTGACCGCGAGGGTGGCGGCGATCTTGAGGCCGGACATCAGCTGTGGCAGCGATGCGGGAAACCGCACCTTCGCGAACGTCTTCCAGTTGCTCGCGCCCATGGTGGAGGTGAGTTCGAGGATCTCGGGATCCACCGAGCGCAGCCCGGCCATACCGGAGATGACGATGGGGAAGAACGCCATCAGCACAGCGACGAGGATCTTGGGGCTGGTGCCGAAGCCGAGCCACACGATGAACAGCGGAGCGATCGCGATCTTCGGGATGACCTGCGCGAAGAGGATGAGGGGGTACATCGTTCGCTCGGTACCGCGGGAGTAGATCATCACCAGTGCGACGGCTTCGCCGACCAGCGCGGCGATGAGGAAACCGACCACCGTTTCGTAGGTGGTGACCCACGTGTTCTGGAGCAGGTACGTCGAGTTGTCGGCAGCGGTTCGCCACGTGTCCGCCGGCGACGGCAGGATGTACGGCTCGACGAGCTCGAACTTCGTGACGGCCCACCATGCGACGACGAGCACCACCACCAGGGCGAGCGGCCGCCATATGGTCGACCACATGGTGGAGAGGGATGGAAGCTTCCGGCGCCGGGCGCGAACCGGTGGGGTCGCTTTCCGTGCGGAGGAACTGGCCTCGACGGACGTGACTACCGCCATCTGGAGTCCTAAAGCTAGTAGTTGGAGCGGGGTTCGAACCGCACCCGCTGGGAATGCGCTTTCCGAAGCTGCGACCGAGGCTAGTGTGACCGGATCCACAGTGTCAAGGGTTCGGAATTTTTGCAGGTCAGGGGCAGCGTATCGCGCTGCTGTCGCGCAGGATCACCCGACCTGGCACGAGTTCGTGCGCCTGCGACGCGGTGGCGGAGTCGTCGAGCGCGAGCCGGACGGCACGCTCGCCGATGTCGACCAGCGACAGCGCTACCGTCGAAAGACCCGGCACGTGGTCACGCAGCGTCGGGATATCGTCGAATCCGGCGACGCAGATGTCGTCGGGGACCGAAAGCCCGAGTTCACGCCAGGCCGCGATCGCCCCGATCGCCATGACATCCGTCACAGCGAATACGCAGGGTGGGGTGGTGCCGGCTCGTCCCGGATGCAGATCCAATGCGGCGGCGAGCCGGCGCGCGGCACTGAAACCGCCATCCCGGGAGAAGTCCCCCGCGATCTCCACCAGCGGTGTCACGCCTCGCGTCGCGAGAGCTTCGACGAAGCCGTTGCGCCGGTCGACCGCGGTCCTGATAGTGCCCGGCCCGCCGATGACGGCGAAATCACGGTGGCCCTGTTCGAGGAGGGCGTGCGCCAATTGCGCTGATGCCGCGTGGTTTTCGAGCTCTACGGCGGCGCCGAAGGACAACGGCTGTCCGATCACGACCACCTTGCCGTTGTTGTCCAGATACCGCGCGCATTCCTTCTCGAGGTCGCGGTCGAGACCCCCGCTCTGGCGTGATCCCGCCAGGATGATCGCGTCGGCGCGGTGGGAGATGAAGGTGCTCACGGATTCGCGTTCGATATCGAAATCGCGTTGCGTGCTGGCCAGCAGTACGAGTTTGCCCGCCCGGTGCGCCGCCGTCTGGACTCCATGGGCGATCGAGGAGAAGTAGGGGTCGGCGATATCGTGCACGATGAGCCCGATGAGCCCGGTCGAAGCCCGCGCCAGGGCCTGGGCCTGGGCATTTGCCACGTATCCCAATTCCGCGGCGGCGGCGCGAACTCGGTCGGCGACGCCTTCGCCCGGGATCCGCGACGAGCCGTTGAGCACGCGTGACGCGGTCGCCTGGGAGACGCCCGCCCGGATCGCGACGTCTTGCAATCTCACAGCCGCCATAACTTCGTGCCTCGTCCTCTCGGTACGCGTGGGGTTGACCGGACACCCGGGACTAGCATAGCTTGGAAAGCGCATTCCGACGCTGACTTGTCCACTCGACGTGTGCGGGTCCATCCACACCGTCCACGACCCATTCTGCGGTCGTCAGCCACGCAAATCAGAAGAGGCACATACCAATGCCCGACTCCACATCCCCGCGCACGCTCCGCATCGCCATGAACGGCGTCACCGGTCGCATGGGCTACCGCCAACACCTGATGCGATCGATCCTGCCGATCCGCGACGCCGGCGGGCTACAGCTCCAGGACGGCACCCGCGTCCAGGTGGAGCCGATCCTGGTCGGCCGCGATGCCGCCAAGCTCACCGAACTCGCCGCGCAACACGGCATCGCCGAATGGAGCACCGACGCCGCCGCCGTCATCGCCGACCCGTCGATCGATATCTACTTCGATGCGCAGGTCACCTCACGGCGCGCCGAGGCACTCGCCGCCGCGATGAAGGCGGGCAAGCACGTCTTCACCGAGAAGCCGACCGCCGAGACGCTGGCCGAGGCCATCGAACTCGCCAGGGTGGCCGCGAACGCCGGCATCACCGCGGGCGTCGTGCACGACAAGCTCTATCTACCCGGCCTGGTGAAGTTGCGCAGGCTCATCGACGAAGGCTTCTTCGGCCGGATCCTGTCGCTGCGTGGTGAATTCGGTTACTGGGTATTCGAGGGCGACAACCAACCCGCCCAGCGACCCAGCTGGAACTATCGGGCCGAGGACGGCGGCGGCATCGTGGTCGACATGTTCTGTCACTGGAACTACGTGCTCGAGGGGCTGCTCGGCAAAGTCGAGACGGTCACCGCCAAGGCGACGACGCATATCCCGACCCGATGGGACGAACAGGGCAAGCCATACCCGGCAACCGCCGACGATGCCGCCTACGGGATCTTCGAGATGGAGAACGGGGTGGTCGCGCAGATCAACTCGTCGTGGGCAGTGCGCGTGTACCGCGATGAGCTCGTCGAGTTCCAGATCGACGGAACACACGGCTCGGCCGTCGCCGGATTGCGCAAATGCGTCGCGCAGCATCGCTCGCATACGCCCAAGCCGGTCTGGAATCCCGATCTCCCGGTCACCGAGCCGTTCCGCGATCAATGGCTGGAAGTGCCCGCGAACGCGGATTTGGACAACGGATTCAAGTTGCAGTGGGAGGAGTTCCTCACCGACGTGGTGAACGAACGGCCGCACCGCTATGGGCTGCTGTCCGCCGCCCGCGGTGTTCAGCTGGCCGAACTCGGACTGCGCAGTTCCGCCGAGGGCCGTCGGATCGAGATTCCGGAGATCACGCTGTGACCGCGACGTCCGCGGGCGTGTCGGTCATGCTGCCGGTCGACGGCCGACTCGAACCGTACGTTCTCGGTACCCCCGGCGACTGGACGCGGCCGACACGGCCGATCGTCTCCCGAGTGGCTTTCGCTGCCGCGCATGTCGTTCCGCGCGTGTCGGCGGACAACACGCCGGGCGCTCCCGCCGACATCGATTGGGAAGCGACGCTGGCCTACCGACACGAATTGTGGTCCTACGGACTCGGCGTCGCCGATGCCATGGACACCGCACAGCGCGGGATGGGCCTGGACTGGCTGGCGACCGCGGAGCTGATCCGGCGATCCGGCGGCGAGGCGGCATCGGTCGGCGGCAGGCTCGCCTGCGGGGCCGGAACCGATCAGCTCGACCTCGCCGGACTCCCCTCCGGATCGGCCGGACTCGCCAGGATCGTCGATGCGTATCGCGAGCAGATCGACGTGGTGACCGAGGCCGGAGCACAGGTGATCCTGATGGCCTCGCGCGCACTCGTTCAGGTCGCGCAGTCGGCCGACGACTATATGTACGTTTATGAGAAGGCGCTCGCCGGTGTCGATCGACCGGTGATCCTGCACTGGCTCGGCACCATGTTCGACCCTGCGCTGCACGGATATTGGGGCAGCGCCGATATCGAGACCGCCACCGAGACGTTCCGCACGCTCATCGAGAACAACAGATCGAAGATCGACGGAGTCAAGGTGTCACTGCTCGATGCTGCCCACGAGGTCACGCTTCGCCGCGCACTACCCGACGGGGTGCGGCTGTATACGGGCGACGATTTCAACTATCCCGAGTTGATCATCGGTGACGCGCAGGGGCATTCGGATGCACTGCTGGGCATCTTCGCGGCGATCTACCCGGCCGCGTCGACCGCGCTACAGGAACTCGACAACGGAAATTGTGCGCGCGCGTCGGAAATCCTCAGCTCCACTCAGGAACTCGGGCGGCACATCTTCGCGGAGCCGACCTACTACTACAAAACAGGTATCGCTTTCCTGTCCTGGCTCAACGGCAAGCAGCCGGGCTTCTCGATGGTCGCGGGGCTGTCCACAGGCCGCTCCGTGCCGCATATGGCCGAACTGTTCCGGCTCGCGGACAAAGCCGGGCTGCTCCCCGATCCGGAACTCGCCGCGTACCGCATGCGGGTCTATCTCGAACTGAACGGATTGAGCTCATGACTTCGGTCGCGGCACAGCAGTCGCCATTCGATCTCGCCGATCCATACCGCTCGCTGTCGCTGAATACCGTAACGACCAAAAGGTGGACGCTCGCCGAGGCGGTAGACGGCGCTGCCCGCGCGGGGCTCGGTGCGGTGGGCCTGTGGCGCGATCGGGTCGACGAGGTCGGTGCCGCCACCGCGGCGAAGATCGTCGCCGATGCGGGGTTGCGCGTGTCCAGTCTGTGCCGCGGCGGATTCTTGACCGAGCCGGGCGACGGACAAGCGGCCCTCGACGACAACCGCCGCGCTATCGACGACGCGGCAACGCTGGGCACGCGGGAACTGGTGATGGTGGTGGGCGGAATGCCCGACCGAAACCTCGCCGCCACGCGGGCACGGGTGGACGAGCGGCTCGCACTGCTGGTCCCCTATGCGGCCGAGCGTGGCATCCGCCTCGCTCTCGAGCCGCTGCACCCGATGTTCTGCGCCGACCGTGCGGTGATTTCCACACTGGCACAGGCATTGTCGATGGCGCAACCGTATCCGGCGCAGACCGTGGGGGTTGTAGTCGACACCTTCCACCTCTGGTGGGATCCGACCCTGGAAGAACAGATCGCGCAGGCCGGTGCGACCGGGCGGATCAGCTCGTATCAGGTGTGCGACTGGCTGAACCCGATGACCGCCGATCCCCTGCTGTCGCGAGGCATGATGGGCGATGGCGTCATCGACTTCGCGACGATCGGCGAGTGGGTTCGCGACGCCGGTTACCGCGGCGACGTCGAAGTCGAAATCTTCAATGCGGCAGTATGGTCCAGCGATGGCCATGACGTGATCGAGACGATGAAGCAACGCTACCGCGATCTGATCCTCCCGTCCCTCGTGGACTGAACCGGACTCGTGCCGATCCCGGCCCAGATTCAGTCCTCGGCCGGGATCGGCCGGTCGGCTCGCCCTCGATGTCGTTCCGGCTACGAGCCGGGGCAGGCACCTGGCGCACCTGATCACCAGTGGCGTGAAGCAGTTGTTGCGCTCTGCCTGCAGGGACCCGGTTGGGCTGACATTCTCGAAAGAGCAACTGCGGCAAGGGGGATCATGAACACAGTGCCATCGAATTGGTATCCAGATCCTGAGCACAGGAGGTTCTGGAGGAATCGGGACGGGCCCCCAGCCCTGGACATCCGATCGGATGACGAGTGCGGCGATGGAGGCCCTCGAACGGCCCCGCCGTGACGCCGCGGACGCGGCGAAGATCCCGGTGTTCGACGTCCGCACGTATGCGAGAAGCCAAGCGCAGGAGCTGGCCGACGCTCCGAGATTTGTTACGCTCCGAGTCAGCGAGAAACTGCGTGGTCCGATCCCTCCCAAGCAGTCTCGATGAGGGGCGAATCCTGCTGTGGTCCGCCTGTATCGTCGAGCCCTTGGCTAACCAGTGTCTCAATCCGCGCCCGGATGCCGCGCGGACGGGCGGCACCCATTCGCCCAACAGCCCCTGATGGTGATCGATTGATGCGTGAGCGAATCGGATACCCAACTAGCATCTCGGCATCCGCCGTCGCGTGCGGACACAACGTCGGGAGGATCGTGGTCATCGAACCCGATCATCGAAAGCCGTTGCTGTTCCCGTGTTTTCATCGCCGCCGGGCCCGGGTGCCGATGCATCGTCCGAGAACGATGACGTAGAGTCATTGTGCCTCTTCGAGGGCGGTGACATTGCTTGCCGGAAATTCGTCTGGTGTCGGATGTGGTGTCGCGGGTCGGTCGGTGACGTGGGCGTGACCGGCCCGCCGGTCTGTCGATTTTCGACTATCGGCCGGAAATGATTTCGCCGCTCAAGTCCGCGGAGGGAAATCTTCTGGTCGGCTCTGCCACAGGGCATCCTTCTTGTCGGACGACGAATTCCCAGGACTTCTCGCGGTCCACGGTGTCGGGAATTTTGGTAGCTGTATCGACGATGTCGTAGGCGATTCTGGTCGGTCATGGGCCCCGA
>NZ_JBEZDE010000017.1:0-141296 GCF_040648115.1 Nocardia sp. NPDC049190 | reverse complement strand
GCTCCGAACGGCACGGTATGAATGTCATCCACCGAGCCCACCGCGACGCGCTCGCCGCACTATGCGTCGTGCTCGACCCCAACTGCTGCCGCTGAACCCGGTATCCAGGAGGGCGGTTCGGGCCGAATCGAAAAGCCTGCTGATCCAATTGACGTGCGAACCGGCCAGGGGGCCCGCCGCCTGCGAGTCGGCGCGTGCGTTACACGACGCGGGAATAGGCTTCGACGTGTACGCCTCCAACGATGAAACCGCTTGGCATGGCCGGCGCTCGCCACAGACTTAATATCATCGTCCCGCCCGGGCAGGAAAGCGCCGGTGGTCCGAATTGGCAGGTGTACAGAGCGCCCCGGAGACCGGCAGCATCGACATCGGAATGAGCGGAGCGGCGACGAGCATTTCGAACGAATCGAGCCAGGCGTCCATGGCGGCCGACCGCGTCGCGTTCACGCTCGCCTGCGATCTACCCAGCACTGCCGAGTCCGACATCGCGACCCGGACCACCGGCAGACATACCTACCTCGCCGAGCGGATCGACATCGACGGAGGGCCCCGGCTCAGCCCAGCCAACCGCTGCGCGTACGTGGTCGCGCGCCCGGCGCGCCCGCCGCGCTTCGACGCTCGAGCGAGAAAACTGCTCGACTGGGCAATCCATCACCCCTACTTCGGTCTGTACCGTTCATTGTGTGTGCAAGTTGCGGCAACAACGCTGCCCGCGCGCCACCTATCACGACCATGACCGCACCCGTAGCAACGCGCCAGGACAGGCGGGCTCCGTGTACGGCTAATTCATCTGGGAGACAGAATGACTATGCTCGCGTACCTCGGCCGCCGGGGCTGCACCAGCAGCGAATGCACCCGCCTATTTTCCGACGCCGACACTCCATGCACCGGTTGGCATTGCGGCGTCTGCCATGAGCCCTCGTCGGAGCAGGGGCACGGGAAGTGCTCGGAGAGGATCGCGTGAGTTGTCTACGACGAGATCCGCGCCCGCATCGCCACTGACAAGATATGCGATCGGGCGGTCATCGACGGCGAGATGATCGAGCGCGCCCGCGCGGAGACCGTGGGCGACATTCTGGAAATCGCCGAGAAGTGGCTACTCGAGGACTGGAGGTCGGAGGAGACATTCTTCGCGCTGCGAGAGATGGTGTGCCAGCAGGTGCTGGAGTGTTGAACGAGGGCCTATGGGACCAGGAGCCGGAACCGTGGAATGTCGTCTGAACTGGTAAATTGGCTCACGCTCGGCGCAAGCTGGACGCCCTTCTCGAGGAAGGATCGAAGCCATGAGCACTGACGCGGACTTAGCAGCAAGGCTGTGTCAGCGCCTCCACACCTCGGCGACAGCCACAAATGTTTGTTCGGCCCGAGGAGAGGTCTGGTTGGGTTCCATGAGGAGTCCATCGAGCGACACGATCACCGAGTTGGAGCGCAACGGCGGGTGACACCCCCGCCCCCGCCACGCCGAGCACGGCGGGGCGGGGCGGGAAGCGAAACAGCAGCGGCGCCGGCGTGATAGCACCCGCAGGGCATTCCGTATCCGCTCGAGAAGTTCCAGGGAGTTGCCGGCGTCGGCTGCCTGGAAAAGTTCTGCGGTTTCCTCGGAGGTGAGCGACCAGCCATCGGCGCCGATGATCGAGAGTGTGCCGTCGATGTGGCTGTGCCTGATGCCGATGGGTTGGTTGTCACTCGCCATGGTCGGCCCCGTCCCCGCAGGCAGAGATGTAGGCGGACGCTGATAGGTACTGTCGGCAGTCCGGGCCGTGGCGACCATGTACGCGGGCGACGAAATCGGCTTCGTCCAGCGAACGGTATGCGCCTTTCTGTCAGCATTTCTGGTGGAAGTGTCGCCACATTTCGGTGTCAGCGAGGGTTGTCATCGGATCCTCGCGGGGACAAGGTGCTTGGCCGCGATAGCACATCCATTGCGGCGGACTTGGCCGCGCAGTTGTCGGCGTCGCAATCGAGGCGGTCCTGCATCACCTCATGTGCCTGCTCGACGCTGTAGGGGATGTCCGGCGCTGGATGGCAGCCGCCCATGCGAGCCATGAAAGCAGGCAGCAATATGAAGATGAGGGCGATGAGGGCGAATATGAAAATGCTTGCTGCGAGGACGATCAGAGTTTCGGCATCACTTCATCCCTCCGGATACTGAACGCGACCCGGAAAGATCTGGACGGGTGCTACTACGCTGCACACTGTCGTGATCTCGTCCACCAGCGCTGGATTCATGTGTCGCTGGTCGGCGATCACCACGGCTGCGGTGCGATGTCTGTGGACCTTCGCGAGTAACCAGTTGCCGGGATTGGGCTCGATTTCATCGCCGGGCGTGAATATCTTGACGAGTGTGTAGCCGACGCGATTGGCCAGTTCGTGGATCGTTGTAGCGTCTCGATGAGGGGCCGCTGCCAAATCTTTCCGCAGCAATCCGATCGCGTTTGCGCGCATCTCTACCGTCCTCGCTACTGGGTGTTGGTGTGCACCCGGTGCCGGGGCTTTCTCCGTCGACTGGCGGCTCGGTGCTGCCGATGGACTGGCATCCCCCGGTGGCGGGTACCTAGATCAAGGACACGCTGAGCGGGCGTCTGGGGCTGCTGCATGGATAGGTGACATCGATCTGGCTTGCCGGGAGGCGGGCCTGGAAGGATGTTCACGTGCCTAAGCCGTATCCGCAGGAGTTCCGAGACGATGTGGTTCGGGTTGCTCATAATCGTGAGGACGGGGTGACGCTGGAGCAGGTCGCCACTGATTTCGGTGTTCATCCGGTGACGTTGTCGAAATGGATACGTCGAGCCGACGTCGACGACGGGAACAAGCCAGCGACGGCAAGGACCGAGTCTGCCGAGTTGCATGATGCCCGGCGCCGCATCCGATTGCTGGAGCAGGAGAACGAGGTGCTGCGGCGAGCCGCGGCGTATCTGTCGCAAGCGCAGTTACCGGGAAATGTTCTACCCGCTCGTGAAAGAGCTTGCCGCCAACGGGATTCCCGTGGTGTTGACGTGGCGGGTATTGCAGCTTGCTCGCCAACCGTACTACCGACGGCTGGCCGAGCCGGTGACCGCCGGCGAGGTCGCCGAGGCGTATGGGGCCAATGCGTTGTTCGACGCGCATCGCAACGACCCGGAATTCGGGTACCGGTTTCTCGCTGACGAAGCCCGCGAGGCCGGCGAAACGATGGCCGTGCGGACCGCGTGGCGGATCTGCTCGACCAATCGGTGGTGGAGCGCATCCGGTAAACGTCGACGCGGTAAGAACGGCCGCCCCGGTCCGGCTGTCCATGACGATCTCGTGCAGCGGGACTTTACTGCCGATGCACCAAACCGCCTGTGGCTCAGCGATATCACAGAACATCGTACGAGTGAAGGCAAGCTCTACCTGTGTGCGGTCAAGGACGTGTTTTCCAATCGGATCGTCGGCTACTCGATCTATTCGCGAATGAAGTCCCGTCTCGCGGTCGCAGCGTTGAACAATGCTGTTGCCCGGCGTGGCGATGTGGCCGGGTGCGTGGTGCATACAGACCGCGGATCTCAGTTTCGCTCGAGGAGGTTCGTCCACGCGCTCAACCGACATCGCATGGCCGGATCCATGGGCCGTGTCGGCGCGGCCGGCGACAACGCCGCGTTGGAAAGCTTCTTCAGTCTGCTCCAACGCAATGTCTTGGACCAGCAGCGGTGGGACACACATGAACAGCTGCGGATCGCGATAATCACCTGGATCGAACGCACCTACCACCGCCGACGACGTCAAACCCGACTCGGCCGATTGACCCCGATCGAATTCGAAACCATCATGACACCAGCAGCCCAACAGGCTGCCTAACAACCGTCACCCGATCGTGCAGCAGCCCCGAAGATGGCACTCCGTATCATCCGGACACGTTGACTCGCCGATGGTCCGAGGCGCTCAAAAGGGCTGGGGTCCGACACATCCGGTTACACGATGCTCGCCACACCTGCGGGACCACGATGCACTTGCGTAAGGTGCCGCTTGCGGTGATCGCTGCGTGGCTGGGTCATGCCGACGCGAGCACTACGGCGATGATCTACACCCACTCCCAGGTCGAGGCGCTTCGAGAGGCTGCGAAGACTTTGGGTGAGGTTGTGACAACTCGTGACATTCAGGCTGGCTGACGTACGGAACAAGAACAGGCCCCGACCAGATAACTCCTGGTCAGGGCCTGTTTTCATTGTGGAGCCGATGACGGGAATCGAACCCGCGCTGTCTGCTTGGGAAGCAGAAGTTCTGCCATTGAACTACATCGGCCTGCATCTAGACGCGTCCGCGACTCTATCAGACCAGCCGCCACGTCGGTCAATTCTCTGCCTCGATAGTCCGACGCGGCCCTGTCGACGGGCGGCCCGGATCTACGCGCATTCTCGTGCGCCGGCACGGAGCCGGTGCTCGGCTCGCTGCGGTACGCGAAGCGATCCATCAGGATTCCCTAGGGCGGATCCTTTGGCGTGATCGGGCAGCGGTGGCTGTTCCGCGGCGAACGAGGTGAATCCGTCCGGGACGGATCTCATGTTTGCTATAAACTTGCTGTTCGACGGCTAGGCCTGATTGAAGACGATTCTGCACCCGTTGTCTCGAGGGTGTGGAAACCAGAGCGCCCAGCTGCACGGCGGCTCGGCGCAGAACTTCAACATGAGGGGCTCGCCATGGCAGAGGTCGATTATTGCGTCGTCGGTGGGGGATTCGCTGGACTCACTGCCGCTTTGCGGCTGAAACAAGCGGGTCGCTCGGTGGCGTTGCTGGAGGCGCGCGACCGAGTCGGCGGGCGAACGTTCACCGAAGTGCGTGCGGACGGGACCTGGATCGATCGCGGTGGCGCCTGGATAGGACCGGGGCAGGACCGGATCTATGCCTTGATGGACGAGTTCGGGGTGCCGAGTTACCAGCAGTACGTCGACGGCGAGGCCATGATGCTGGTCGACGGTAAGCAGTACCGCTACTCGGGGACGATCCCGTGGACAATGAGTCCCTGGGCGGCGATGAATATCGGTGCGGCAATGCTCGAGCTGGGACGCATGTGCAAGGCGATTCCGCTCGACGCCCCGTGGGAAGCGAAAGAGGCCGATAAATGGGATCGGGTCAGCCTGGCGCAGTGGCTGCGCAGCAATATCGCGTCCAAACCTGCGCATGATCTGCTCGATACCGCGATCTCCGGGTGCTATACCTCGGACGCCTCGGAAGTGTCGATGCTCTTCGTCTTGTACCAAATGGCGTCGGGGGGTGGGCCGGGCTTCGTGCTGGGAGTCAAGGACGGCGCCCAGGATGCGCGGCCGGTCGGGGGTATGGGGGCCGTCTACCGGCCGATGGCAACCGAGATCGGCGACTCGATCCACCTGTCGCAGCCCGTTCGGGACATCCGGCAGGACGCCGACGGGGTGACGGTCCGGTCGGACGAATTGACGGTGCGCGCACGTCGGGCGATCGTGGCTGTTCCCCTGGCGATCGCAGGCCAGATCCGGTTCGAGCCGATGCTGCCGGTCGACCGGTCGTTCCTGCAGCAGCGGATGCCGAGCGGCTCGATCTTCAAGATCGCCGTGCTGTACGACGAGCCGTTCTGGCGCGACGACGGGTTGTCGGGGCAGTCGGCCGCGCCGGGATCTCCGGCGACCATCACCATCGATGCCGGCACGAACAGTGCCCGGCCCGGGGTCATGTGTGTCATTACCGAGGGGCCCATCGCGCGGCAGATCGGACAACTCGAGGAGGGCGAGCGGCGGAAGGCGATCCTCGGTGAACTCGTCGAGCGGTTCGGCGACAAGGCCCGCTCGCCGGTCGACTACATCGAGCAGAACTGGAGCGTCGAGCGCTATTCCGGTGGGGGGATGCTCAGTCACGCACCGACCGGTGTGCTCACCCAGTTCGGTCATGCCCTGCGCGAACCTTGCGGCCGGATCCACTGGGCCGGGACCGAGAGTTCCGCCGTCATGTGCGGCTGGATCGACGGAGCCATCCGCTCCGGTGAGCGGGCGGCGAGCGAAGTAATGGAACACGACACCGCGACCGTGGCCTGAGGGAACTTCGGCTGACCGACTACGAGTGGGTCACATCAGGTGGGGTATGTGACCCGAAACGCTGATCCGTGGTCGGCCGCGGCGACGGGTTTTCCGCCGGCGGCTGGGTGAGGCGCTGGTAGACGGTCAGGCAGAAGATCAACCACAGGGCGCCGAGACACCAGCCGGCGAGAACGTCGGTGGTCCAGTGAACACCCAGGTAGATGCGGGAAAGTCCCACCGCGGCAACGAAGATCGCGGCGAGCGTGGCGGCGAGGGCGCGCAGCACGGGTCGGCGAACGCGCGGGATCAGGACGGTGGCGACTATGCCGACCACGACGAACGAGCCGAGGCTGTGCCCGGACGGATAGGACTGATTCGTCACGGACACGAGGTGATCCTCGACGGCCGGGCGGTCCCGGTCGATCAGTTTCTTGCCGCCGCGAACCAGCAACGTGGACCCGAGCCCGGCGACGGCGACGAGCGCCGCCTGGTTCCAGCGCCGGCCCAGGGCCAAGCCGAGGCACGCCAGCGTGGCGAGCACCGTCATGGCGAGGCCGCCGCCGAGCGCGCTGATCGCTACCGCGGTGGGGGACAGCGCCCCGTTGCGGTGCGCGACGACCCAGTCCGAGATGTCACGGTCGATCCCGATGCGGCCGTTGTCTCGGAGCACACGGACCGTGAGGCCGACGGCGAACACCGTGAGCAGCGCGGTGAACACACCGATCGCGGTTCGAACCCGATGTGACGTCACCTCTCCACGGTCCCATTCCGGACAAGGGCGGTTGGCCGAGGGGCCCGCTGGTAGTCGATCAGCGAGGTGTCGCCGGTGGAATAGGTGCGGAGTAGTCGGCGACGAAATCGCCATCGATGTGCGGGCCCGGCGCCGGACCGGAATCCCGGGCTGGACGCGTTCGGGCACGCGATCCGACACCATGGCCTCTGCCACCGGCATCACCACGAGCCGGGCAGGCGATGTGGCCGGTAGCGCTGACTGGTCGGGGCAGGGGCTACGCTCGTCGGCGTGCTGCTTTCCGATCGCGACATCCGTGCGGAGATCGCCGCTGGGCGTCTCGGCGTCGAGCCGCTCCTGGAAAACCTGATCCAGCCGTCGAGTATCGATGTGCGACTGGATCGGATGTTCCGGGTGTTCAACAACACCCGCTACACCCACATCGACCCCGCGCAGCGGCAGGATGAGCTGACCAGCCTGGTCGAGCCCGCCGAGGGAGAGCCGTTCGTGCTGCACCCTGGCGAGTTCGTGCTCGGCTCCACGCTCGAGGTGTGCACGTTGCCAGGCGATCTGGCCGGTCGGCTGGAAGGAAAGTCGAGTTTGGGCAGGCTCGGTCTGCTCACCCACTCGACCGCGGGCTTCATCGATCCCGGCTTCAGCGGTCACATCACGCTCGAGTTGTCCAACGTGGCGAATCTGCCGATCACCCTCTGGCCCGGGATGAAAATCGGCCAGCTCTGCCTGATCAAGTTGAGCAGCCCCGCCGAACACCCGTACGGCAGTGCGGTGGCGGGCTCGAAGTACCAGGGCCAGCGCGGACCGACCCCGTCGCGGTCCTACCTCAACTTCCCGCTCCCCTCCGCCGCGATCGACGCCGCCGAATCGCGCTGAGTCGCCCTCGCCGAGGAAAGTACTGCGCTCCATGCGCATAACGGCACCGAGCCGAATCCGCCTCGTCGACACGTGAAACGGGGCGGATCCGGCCCGGGCGGCAGCGGGAACTGATCGCGGAGGTGATCAGTCCCCGCTGCCCGCTCCTACCGCCAACGCCGTGGTGAGAACGACGGAAAGCGGTGGGAGCGTGTCGCCCCGGCTCGGCGGGTTGACCCAGAAGCACCCTTCCCGGGTCCAACGGCTGAGACCGGTCGGCAACATCACGGCACTGCCGATCGCGGGTAGGCCGATATCCACACGGTTGAGCACTTCCAGTACCTGCGGTCCCGGTCTGCTGTCCGGTTCGGCAAGGAAGCTCCACCTGATCTGCCTGGCCAACATGGGACCCCTCGTACCCTGTTGTGCCAGAGCGGCCTCGACCTTTTCCGCGCGCGCAGTCGGCAAGTGGACCACGCAGACGCGGTTGGTGACCGGCAGCATGGCGAAACCGCCACGCTCGGTGACCGGTAACCCGAACTCGTGTCGGTAGAACGCCACCCATTCGTCCACGGTCCTGAGTTTCTCCACATTCACTGCGAACTCCTTGCCTCCCGTCTTTCGAGTGTCGCGGTCCGTCCCGGCGATTCGGTATTGCCCGCACGCCCGCCTTCCGCTGCCCTTCCGCTGCCTCTGCCGAGGACACCCATTTCACCTGTGGCCCTGCTCACAAACCCCTCGTACCCTGAGAAGAGTTGCTCGTGCGGAAGGGATGACATCGTGGTCAGGCAATGGTCAGGAAAAGAGGCCCGTGCCCTTCGCGATGCCAAGCGGATGAGCATCAGGGAGTTCGCGGCGCACTTGGGTGTGCACGAACGGCTGGTGTCCAAATGGGAGGCCGGGGGCGTCCGGGTCCATCCACGACCGATCAACCAAGCCGCGCTGGATACCTCACTGGCCAGGTCCGACGACGTGGTGCGGGCCCGCTTCGCGGCAATGATCGATGAGCCGGTGGTCGATCGACCGGCCCCGGCGGGATTCGCTGCGCATGCCGACGCCTCGGTGCGCATCCACTATTCGAGCGACGCGGACCTTTTGGCTCTCATCGACACGGGTGCGATGAGAGGTGCTGCGTTGGCGGCGATTTCGGAGAGGGATCTGATCATGGCGGCTGCTCACGAGGCCAGCGAACATGTCGGCAAAGCCGAGGGCACCAATGTGGGTGCGACCACGCTGGAACAACTCGACGCCGATGTCGCGCGGATCGCGAACGACTATGTGCATATCTCGCCGGTGCCGATGATGGTGGAGATGCTGCGGGTGCGGCGCCGGGTGTACCGGCTGCTGGAGGGGCGGCAACGGCCCGCCGATACCTGTCATCTGTATCTGCTCGCGGGCACCCTCTCGGGTTTGCTCGCGAACGCGAGTACCGATCTGGGCTATTACGACGCGGCGGGCGAGCAGGTCAGGGCGGCCTGGGCTTACGCGGAACTGTGCGGGCACAACGGACTTCGGGCCTGGACCCGCGGCATGCACGCTCTGATCGAGTACTGGTCGCAGCGCCCGCGCCGGGCGGTTCTGCTCGCGCAGAGTGGACAGGAGTTCGCCGAATCCGCGACAGCGAAGGTGCGGCTGCTCAATATCGAGGCACGGATCTGGTCCGCGCTGGGCAGCCCCGCCGATACCGACCGGTGCATCCGGGCCGCCGATGACGCACTCGGGGTCGCCACGACCGACACCCTGCACGACCAGGTGGGGGGTGTTTTCGGGTTCAACGATGCCAAAGCTCAGTACTACGCGGGCGCGACCTACATCCATCTCGGCCAGGCCGAGCCCGCGCTCGCCGCCACCCAGCGGGCGATCGAGTTGTATTCGAAGGGGCCGTCCGAGCAGCGCTCCTACGGCGCCGAGTCGCTGGCTCGGGTGGACTGCGCCGCCGCCCACCTGATCAACGGAAGCCTGGACGGAGCGGCCGAGGCACTGTATCCGGTGCTCGGGCTCGACGAGGACAAGCGCATCGCGCAACTCGAGGAGCGGCTGACCGGCGTCCGCAGGCGGATCGCCACGCCGGCCTTCCGCGACGCGCTGGAAGCGCGGTTCCTGGACGAGCGGATCGAGGAGTTCTGCGGCTCCACCGCGGCGAAGGGCATCCCGCCGGCCGACCCGGCTCGCTGAGCGACTCGTCACATCGCGCGCGGCGGCGGCGCCGAAGATGGCTGATCGGACCTCGGACCGGCATTTATCCATTTGCGACGGATGGCACGATGGGACGGGTGAGCCCGAGTCATTTACCGCACCGCCCGCCGCGCGTCCTGGAGCAGTCCACAAAGCTGCAGAATGTGGTCTACGAGATCCGTGGACCGGTACACGCGCAGGCGGCACGGCTGGAGGCCGAAGGGCACCGCATCCTCAAGCTCAATATCGGCAACCCGGCTCCGTTCGGCTTCGAGGCGCCGGATGTGATCATGCGCGACATCATCGCCGCGCTCCCGTACGCCCAGGGCTACTCCGAATCGCAGGGCATTCTGTCGGCCCGCCGCGCGATCGTGACCCGCTACGAACTGGTTCCCGGTTTCCCGGAACTCGATGTGGACGACGTCTACCTCGGCAACGGGGTCTCCGAGTTGATCACCATCACCATGCAGGCACTGTTGGACAACGGCGACGAGGTCTTGCTGCCGGCGCCGGACTACCCGCTGTGGACCGCTATGACGAGTCTGGCGGGCGGTACCCCGGTGCATTACCTGTGTGACGAAGCCAACGGCTGGCAGCCGGATATCGCCGACATCGAATCGAAGATCACCGAGAAAACCAAGGCCCTGCTGGTGATCAACCCGAACAACCCGACCGGTGCGGTGTACTCCGCCGAGGTGCTGCAGCAGTTGGCCGACGTCGCGCGCAAGCATCAGTTGTTGCTGCTCGCCGATGAGATCTACGACAAGATCCTCTACGACGACGCCAAGCACATCTCGCTGGCGACAGTCGCGCCCGACCTGTTGTGTCTGACCTTCAACGGGCTGTCCAAGGCCTACCGGGTAGCCGGCTACCGGTCGGGTTGGCTGGCGATCACCGGCCCGAAGGAGCGTGCCGCCGGTTTTCTGGAGGGGATCGACCTGCTCGCCTCGTCCCGATTGTGCCCGAATGTTCCTGCGCAGCACGCGATTCAAGTGGCACTCGGCGGATATCAAAGCATCGAGGATTTGATCCTGCCCGGTGGCCGGCTGCTCGAACAGCGGGATGTCGCCTGGGAGCGGCTGAATATGATCCCCGGGGTGTCCTGTGTGAAGCCGAAGGGCGCGCTCTACGCCTTCCCCCGGCTGGATCCGAACGTGCACGAGATCTACGACGACTCGAAGCTCATCCTTGATCTGCTGCTGCAGGAGAAGATCCTGATGGTGCAGGGCACCGGCTTCAACTGGCCGAATCATGATCATCTGCGGATCGTGACGCTGCCCTGGGCGCGAGATCTGGCGGTCGCGATCGAGCGCTTCGGCAACTTCCTATCCAGCTATCGGCAGTAGCGAGAAATCGGTCGCGAGCAAGAGAATCGCCCGCTTCCGGGTTGAAAACAAACTCCATGTATGGATATAGGCCAAATTTGGAGACCGGCTAGCGCAAAAGAAGTACTTTTGTGTACAGTAGTCCTCGGCACTTCGGTGCCTGCCGGATGGCCTACCCCCCTGGGCGCATCCGGCCTCGGGTTCGGCCGCCTACCCCCCTGGGCCGCCAGCCCGCGGGCGGCGGAGACATCCCCCTGCTCTCCGCCGCCCCCTCCCGAATCCCTGTTTGCGACTTCGGCGGATAGTAGCGGCGCCACACCAATCTTGAAAATGAAATCCTTTAAGCTCGCTCCGGGCAGACACCTCTGACAAGTAGGAGCGCGGTGAGCGACCACCACCATCACCACGATCACTCGGAACCGATCGCGATCGGAGCGACCGCGGCGCGCGTGGTCATCGGGTTACTCACCACCATCGGCATCCTCGTCGTGCTCGGCGCCGTCCTGCTGTGGCCGAGCAAGCAGCACGTGGACATCCCCTTGCCCATGCAGAACGCGGGCGGAGGTGCGGTGCAGACCGAGGCGGGCACCGTGATCATGCAGGACGTCGGGCCGTGCGGCAGCACGTCGCTCGGCAAGGTGTTCGCCGACAAACCGGAGCCGCCGCGCAGCAACGCCTACACCTGTCAGCGCAGCCTGATCACCATCGATTCCGGACCGCACAAGGGCAACCACACACTCTTCGAAATCGCGCCGGGCCCAGGGCAACCCGATCTGCGTGCGGGTGACCGAATCCGGCTGGTTCGTCAGGCCGATCCGACCGGGACGCCGCTGTACTCTTTCGAGGACTACGCGCGCGGGCTGCCGCTGACGCTGATCGTCGTGGCGTTCGTGGTCGTGATCATCGTGGTGGCGCGCTGGCGTGGTCTGCGTGCGCTGCTCGGTCTGGTGTTCGCGTTCGCGGTGCTGGTGCTGTTCATGCTGCCAGCCCTGCTGGACAGCAAACCCGCGATCCCGGTCGCGCTGGTCGCCGGTGCGTTGATCCTGTACGCGGTGCTGTATCTGGCGCACGGGGTGAACCTGCGGACCAGCTCGGCGCTGCTCGGTACGTTGACGTCGATGGTTCTCGCGGCCGGACTGTCCTGGCTTGCGATCGAGCTGACGCACCTGACCGGGCTGTCGGAAGAGCAGAACACCAACGTCGCGACCTACATCCAGCACGTCAGCATCACCGGGCTGCTGCTGGCCGGTTTCATTATCGGGTCGCTCGGTGTGCTCAACGACGTCACGATCACCCAGGCGTCGGCCGCGTTCGAGTTGGCCGCCCTGGACAAGGCGGCCTCGCGGCGTGAGGTTTTCGCCGCCGCCATGCGAGTGGGGCGCGACCATATCGCCAGCACCGTGTACACCCTGGTGCTCGCTTACGCCGGTGGGGCACTGCCGCTGTTGTTGTTGTTCAGTGTGGCGGGACGGTCCATTCGTGACGTGTTGACCGGTGACGCGGTGGCGATCGAGATCGCGCGCTCCGCGGTCGGCGGTATCGCGCTCGCGCTGTCGGTCCCCTTGACCACCGGCATCGCCGTGCTACTCGCGCGTCCGTTCGGCGGCACAGAGCCCACGCCACCACGGCGCCAGGCACGGCACGCACGAGTCTGAGTTTCGTGCGGGCGCGCGGTGGCAGTCGGTATGAGTCGCACCGCCCCGCGAAGGGCGTCAGTGCGGAGGTGGCGGCGGGAAGGGGAAGACCTCCGGCGGGATCGTGGGGACCACGATCGGAGGAAGGCCAGGCACCACAATCGTATTCGGGCCAGGGGTCGGCGGCGCTTCGCTCGTGGTCTGGCGCCGGTTCGGCGGCGGGGGTGCGGCCGCCGACTCGTGCGCCGATTCCGTCGTGGTACCCGGCGCGACCGCGATCTGCGGATCGATGACGGTGGTGCGCGGCGCGGTGGTCGCGGACGCCGGCGGCGACCCCTCGTTACTGTGCGAATCACGTTCCAGCACTTGCGGACCGTAACCGAGCCCAAGTCCGATCGCGGCGATGACGGCGAGCGCGCTGACTGTCAGTACGGCGCCGCTGATCTCGCGTTTGCCCTGCGTGGCCGGTGCGGATAACCAGGCGGGAGACAGCTCGTCGTTGCCCGAGGCCAGGCTCGCGGCGGGCGTCGCCGTACGGATCGGCCGGGCCAAGAGCGCCGCGCCGCGGGCCATCACGGTCTCGGGGCTGTCCGGGACGACGACCGGCACGCCCATCCACCGCTCGAGAACCTTGGCGACCAGCGGGATCCGCGCGCAGCCACCAATGGCGAGCACCCCGTGCACGGGGCGGTCCGAGCGCACGATCACGTCACGGGCCATCCGCGCCGAGGACTCGATCGCCAGCATGATCAGTGACTCGAAGTTCTCCTGTGCCAGCAGCACCAAGCCTTGCTCGCTCGGCAGTGCGACTGCCGTGTTGCTGGTCAACTGCTCCTTGGCTTCCCGGCACAGCGCGTCCAGCTCGGCGAGGCCCGCGGCGTTCGGCGGGTGGGCGATCCGGCCCGATGCGATCTGCTGCTCCCGGATCAGCGAATCGAGGTAGTCGCCACTGATATCGCTGGTGCGTTCACTGTGGCGGACCTCGCGGGTTTGGGTGTCGACCACGCTCACCGAGAGGCCCGAGCTGCCGAGGTCATACACCACCAGCGATGTGATGCCACGAATATCGCCGGTGGACTGGGCGAACTCCAGTGCCGCGGCGATCTCCGGGACGAGTTCGTAGTTGGTCAGCTGCTGGCGCGCCATTGCCGCGCGGATCGCGCGGGCGTGCTGTTCGCTGCGGTAGGCGATCGCGGTGGCGCCGATACCCGGCGTGGACTCCAGGACGACTCCGATGGCTTCGGCCGTCAGCTCTTCCACGCTCTGCTCGACGACCGGAATGGTCTGTACGTCGAAGGAATGCGGTGCGACATGCCCGTGGGGGTTCCCGGCGTGTGGCCGCGCCATACGGACAGCGCCGGCCCCCACGGAAACTCCCAGTACCGAACTCATCAGGTGCCCATCTCGTTCACACTTCACGACATGCGAGCCTGCGCCGTCCGTCAGCTGAGGCCCGCTGGACGGACCCTACCGTCGACGATCGGTGGTGCTCGAGGCGGGACTGGTCGTCTGTCCGATAGTCCTCGCCTCGCTCCGCAACTCTACGGTGTGCCGAGTCCCGAGTACACCCATCCGCCCGCTCTCCAGGTGGCGGGATCGAGACAGTTCCTGCCGTCGATGATGCTGCGGGCCCGCACTACTCGATCCAGGTCTGTCGGACGCAGTGCGGTGAACTCGTCCCACTCGGTGAGGACGAGCACCACGTCGGCGCGTTCGCATGCCTCGGCGATCGAGGTCGCGTAGTTCAGGGTCGGAAACACCCGGCGCGAATTCTCCAATGCCTTCGGGTCATAGACGGTCACGACCGCGCCGTGCAGCTGGATCATGCCCGCCACGTTCAACGCGGGGGAGTCGCGAACGTCGTCGGATTCCGGTTTGAACGCGGCGCCGAGCACCGCGACGTTGGCGCCGAGCAGCGAGCCGCCGCAGGCGCGAGCGGCCATATCCACCACCTTGGTACGACGGCGCATGTTGATGTTGTCCACCTCGCGCAAGAAGGCCACGGCATGGTCGGCGCCGAGTTCGCCGGAGCGGGCCATGAACGCGCGGATGTCTTTCGGCAGGCAGCCGCCGCCGAATCCCAGACCTGCGTTGAGGAATCGTCGGCCGATGCGCGTGTCGTAGCCGAGCGCGTCGGCCAGCACCGTGACATCGGCGCCGGTCGCTGCACAGACCTCCGACACCGCGTTGATGAACGAAATCTTGGTCGCCAGAAAGGCATTCGCGGAGACCTTGACCAATTCGGCAGTGGCCAAATCGGTCAGCAGGAACGGGACCTCGGCGACGATCAGATCGGCGTAGACCTCGCGCACCAACTCCTCGATCCAGCCGGCCGCGTCGCGGTCACGATCGACACCGAGAACCAGCCGGTCCGGGCGCAGCGTGTCGTTGACGGCGAAGCCTTCGCGCAGGAACTCCGGGTTCCACGCCACCTCGACCTCGGTCGGGCTCAACGCGCGGGCGCGGGCGCCGAGCGCGACGGCTGTGCCCACCGGCACCGTCGACTTGCCGATGATCACCGCGGGCCGTTCCAACATCGGGGCCAGGGTGTCCACCACGGCGTGCACATACTTCAGGTCGGCGGCGTACTCGCCCTTCTTCTGCGGGGTGCCCACACCGAGGAAGTGGACGTCCGCGTGAGCGGCCGCGTCGGCGTAGGAGGTGGTGAAACGCAACCTGCCCGCATCGAGGTTGCGGCGCAGCACGCTCTCCAGGCCGGGCTCGTAGAACGGCACCACCCCGTCGGACAGCTTCGCGACCTTGCCCGGGTCCACGTCGACCCCGACGACGTCATGCCCGAGTTCGGCCATGCATGCCGCGTGCGTGGCTCCGAGATACCCGGTTCCGAAGACTGTGCATCGCATGATCGATTGGTAAGCCCCGACAATGGCCACGCCGCATCAGCGAGGCAAGGGACCGGGCAACAGTAGATGTACATGCGGCGACACCGACAAAACGAAGGCGCTGAACTGGGCAGATTGATTCAGTAGCCTGGCTACCATCGGCGTGGTGCGACGTCATCGCTGGGCCTGGCCGCTACTCGGCGCCGTCTTCGTGGTCGCCGTCGTGGTCGTCGCGCTGTGGCCGGTCTACGTGCGCCCGCACACCGACGCGCCTGCCCCGGCTGATGCCATCCTCGTCCTCGGCGGGGCGCACGACGAGCGCGAACAACTCGGCCTGCGCCTCGCCCGCGCGGGGTACGCGCCGCGGGTGCTGTTCTCCGATCCATATGCGGGTAGCGCGCTGGTGAATCGGATCTGCCATGGCGGCTACAGCTTCGAGGTCACCTGCTTCGATCCTTCGCCGCGCACCACCCGTGGCGAGGGCCGCGAACTCACCCGCCTCGCCCACGCCAACCATTGGCGGCGTGTCATCGTCATCACCTTCACCCCGCATATCTCCCGCGCCAGGTACATACTCGAGAAGTGCTGGGACGGGCAACTTCTCTTCGTCGATCCCGAACCTCACCTCTCGATCCTGCGCTGGGGATACGACTACCTCTATCAATCGGCGGGGTATATGAAGGCATTCTTCGAGGACTGTTAGTCGGCGGTCTCAGCAGGCCATCGCGGGAGATCAGTTCGCGATGCATGCACTGCGCGGGTCCACGTCGGATCGAGCGCGCGGTGTCGGGTGCGAAAGTTCACCGTCGCTGGAGCGACGCGGTCGATCAGCCAGAACGCCGTCCAATTACACGGTGCGATGGGTACGACCGAGGAGTTGGCCAACGGTCACTACTTCCAGTGCCGCACGGTGTTCGAGCACGAACTCGGTTCCAGCGATGCGCATCTCGCGCCGTACGCGGCGCCGACCAGACCTCGAACCCACGTCGAGACGCGGTCGAAGGCGCTGCGTCAGGACGTCATCGTGCACGCGGGCCCGCAGGTGCCTGGGCGACCACAGCGCCATGCGGCAGCCGTCCAGGGAGATCGGCACCGGCCGCGTCATTACGGAGGTGGTGACTGACGAGAGGGACCACAGCAGACTTCCGGCCGCTGCGGCGGAACGAAAAGAGCCCGGGCCCTTGGGGACCGGGCTCGCTTCGCTATTACGCTCTGATCAGCTCTTTCGACCGGGCGCTTTGGCGCTGGACTTGAAGCCGAGGCCCCCCGGCTTGGCGGCAGGCGGCGCAGCCGGGGGTGCGTTGTTGCCATCGGTGGTCTGCTCCGGCTCGGCCGGTGTCGCTGCGGGCGCCACCTCGGTCGCAGCTGGTTCGGCCGCAGCTGGTTCGGCCGCAGCAGTGGGCGTGGCGGCACCGGGCGCCTTGGACCCGGGGCGTTTGAAGCCGGACTTCATGGCCAGCCCTTTCGCGGGCACCGTCGGCTTGGTCTCCGTCGCAGCGTCGGTCGTTTCGGTAGCCGGTGGCTGTGCAGTCGCTGTCGCGTCGGCAGGTGTGGTGGCAGTCGGAGCCTTCGCGCCGGGCGCCTTCGCGCCGCCCTTCATGCCCAGGCCCTTGACCGGCGGGGCAGCGGGAGATTCGGTGGTGGGCGCGGATTCGGCCGACTCGGCGGCTGCCGCCGGAGCTTTGGCGCCGGGCGCCTTCGCTGCGCCCTTCATGCCGAGTCCACCGGGTGCTTTGGCGGGGCCTTTCATGGCCAGGCCCTTGACGGGCGCCGCGGGTGCCGAGGTGGTCTCGGTTGCGGTGGTTTCGGTGGTGGGGGTCTTGGCGCCGGGTGCTTTGGCGGCGCCCTTCATGCCGAGTCCACCGGGTGCTTTGGCGGCGCCCTTTATCGCCAGACCGCCGCCGACCGGCGCCGTTTCGGCAGGTGCAGGGGTCTCCGCGATCGGGGCGGGTTCCGGTGCGGGCTCGGGCTCCGCTGCGGGGGCCTTCGGTTGCTGGACAACGGTCAGGTTGTCGGTCAGCGTGGCGGGCTCGACGCGCGCGATGGCGTCCAGCATCAGCTGGGCTACGTCGACGACCTCGACGCCCGCACCCTCACCTTTCTCCTGCCGTGCGGTGACGCCGTCGGTGAGCATGACGCGGCAGAACGGGCAGCCGGTCGCGATCTTCCCTGCGGCGCCGTCTGCGGAAGGGGTCGCGGACCCGGCGAGGGTGCTCAATCCCTCGTCCACCCGGTCGATATTGATGCGCTTACCGAGTTGCTCTTCCATCCACATGCGCGCACCCCCGGCGCCGCAGCACATGGACCGTTCCGCGTGCCGCGGCATCTCGACCAGGTTCGAGCCGGACGCGGCCATCAGTTCACGCGGTGCGTTGTAGACCTTGTTGTGTCTGCCCAGGTAGCACGGGTCGTGGTAGGTGACGTTCTGCGACACCGAGGCCACCGGAATCAGCTGCTTCTGGCGCACGAGCCGGTTGAGCAGCTGGGTGTGGTGCACGACCTCGTAGTTACCGCCTACCTGCGGATACTCGTTGTTGAGCGCGTTGAAGCAGTGCGCACAGGTGACGACGATCTTCTTCTTGCGGTCCTCGATCCCCTCGAACACCGAGTCGAATAGGGCGATGTTCTGCTGCGCCAACTGCTGGAACAGGAACTCGTTGCCGGCACGGCGGGCGGAGTCGCCGGTGCAGGTCTCCTCGGCGCCGAGCACCATGAACTTCACCCCCGCGGTGGCGAGCAGTTCGGCGACCGCCTTGGTGGTCTTCTTCGCACGGTCCTCATAAGCACCCGCGCAGCCGACCCAGAACAGGTAGTCGTAGCCGTCGAAACTGTCGGCATCCCGCCCGAAAACCGGGATCTGGAAGTCGAGTTCGTTGATCCAGTTCAGCCGGTCCTTGGCGTTCTGACCCCACGGGTTGCCCTTGTTCTCCAGGTTCTTGAACAGACCCGCGAGTTCGGACGGGAATTCCGACTCGATCAGCACCTGGTAGCGACGCATGTCGATGATGTGGTCGACGTGTTCGATGTCCACCGGGCACTGTTCGACGCACGCGCCACAGGTGGTGCAGCTCCACAGCACTTCGGGATCGATGATGCCGTGCACGTCCTCGCCGCCGACCAGCGGACGCTCGGCCTCGGCCGTCGCGGCCTCGGAGATCTTGCCCAGCGCGGCCTCGTTCGGGTTGCCCTCGGCGTCGACCAGTCCGATCTCGTCGCCGCCCATGTCTTTGCGGCCGCCGGCCAGGAGGTAGGGCGCTTTGGCGTAGCCGTGATCGCGCAGCGACATGATCAGCAGCTTCGGTGACAGCGGTTTGCCGGTGTTCCAGGCCGGGCACTGCGACTGGCAGCGCCCGCACTCGGTGCAGGTGGTGAAGTCCAGCCAGCCCTTCCAGGAGAAGTCCTCGATCCGGCCCGCGCCGAAGGTGTCGGTGTCCGGGTCGGCGGTCTCCATGTCGACCGGCTTGCCCTTCGACATCATCGGCTTGGCCGCGCCGAGCGCGACGTCGCCGTCGGCCTCGCGCTTGAAGTAGATGTTCGGGAACGCCGAGAACCGGTGCCACGCAACACCCCAGGTGACCTTGCGGCCGACCAGGTACAGGAACAGCATGCCGGACATCAGCTTGATGAACGCGAACAGTCCCACGAGGGTCGGGCTCGCCGGCAGGAGTTCGGCCAGCCTCATGGTGAAGAAGTCGGTGGCCGCGTCGGAGTGGCCGTAGGACGCGATCTTGCCCGCTTTGACGAAGATCATGCCGAGACCCTCGATCAGTACGATGGCCTCGATCACGTAGGCGGGGCCGAACTGCGAGCCGCTGAATCGCGACAGCCGCTCGGGCAGTCGTGGATGATTCAGCTGACGTAGCACGATCAGCGTGGTGATACCGAGCACCGTGCCGATGCCGAGGATCTCGTCCCACAGGTGATAGATCGCCGAGTTGCCGATGATCGGCCAGTGGAACGCGGGATCGAACGTCTGTCCGTATGCCTCGAACCACATTATGGCGCCGCCGAGGAAACCGATCATCACGAGCCAGTGCGCCCACCCTACGGTGCGGAATTTGTTCATCCGGGTGTGCGCGAGGAACTCCACGAGCATCTGCTTGAAGCGCGGGAAGAACGGCCGCCAGCGGTCCGGCGCGGGCTGTCCGACCATGATGGCGCGGACGATGTTCCGGACGCCGCCGATGAACGACGCCCAACACAGGAGGCTGAGCGTCGCCCCAATCGTGCCCAGCGTCACTGTCAGGGCATTCATGTCGCGACCTTTCTTTAGCGGGCAACACGAGGCGGGACGGTTCTGGCGCCGCCCCGGATGGCTCGTATCCTAACTTGCAGTAAGTTACCCGTCGGTAATAACTGCCATCCATCGTAGGTTCGGCATTCGGGCAATAACCCCACATGCTGGGCCTCGACTCGTAATTTACTCGTGATTAATGTCACATTCGGTTTCCCTCGTTCTTGGTGTTCGCTAGTGCAATCGGCACCGTAAACGCCGCGGGATACCTGGCAAGCTGAGAGATAGCTGACAATCGGCACGCACCAGCTCGGTCCTCATGCCTGATAAGGGATCTCGCTTAAAACGCAGCCTTCTATTAGGCTCACGACGTTCTGTCTGCCGTGCCTGTTTGCACACCGCTCGGGGAGGATCTGGAGCCGACCACCCGGATTTGATGGAAAGAGCTCTCGCGTGGGTAGACCCGCTGGTAGACGACGACCTGATGATGGATTGGAAATTTAATGAAACTCCGCAGAACAACCGCGGCCGCCGCGATGGTCATCGGCGCGATGACCATCGGTCTGGGCACCGCACATGCCGACGAGCCGGCGCCTGCAGCTGATCAGGCCATCCGGTACTCGGTCAAGCTGGTGGACAAGACCGTCGTGACGACCCTCAAGGGTGGCACGTTCGAACTCGCGAAGTCCTCCGAGGACGTCAAGGACAACGACGTCTACAAGATCAAGGACGGGCAGGGCAACACGGTGCTGTCCCTCCCGATCGCCTTCAAGGTCGCCGAAACCGTCGTCCCGGTCAAGCCGGTTGTCAAGGACGACGACACGGTGCTCGAGCTGACCCCGGACCAGAGTGTCGCGGTCCCCAAGGACAAGCCGGTCAACACCGTCAACGTTGTCGCGCAGCCGATTGCCTCGCCGGTCGAGAACCAGCGTGCGCAGAACGAGTTCGCCAGCCAGTTCGGTATCGCCACCGCCGTCGGCGGTTTCCTCGGCACCGCCATCGGTGTCATCGCGGGCGGCGTTATCGGCTGCATCCTCGGCCTGCCGTTCCTGGGTGTCGGCTGCATCCCGGCCGCGATCGCGGGCGCGGGCATCGGTGGCATCCTCGGCACCGTGGCCGTCGGTGGCCCCGCGCTGGCTATCGCGGGTATGGATCTGATCAACACCCTGCAGGCGCCGGACGGCACCACGAAGTGGTCGGAAGCGAACTACTCGACGCCGGTCGCGCCGAAGTAAGTCGCTCGAACACCCTCGCTCGATCAGCACGCGGCCCGCTCTTCTCGAAGAGCGGGCCGCGTGCCGTTTATCCGGGTGGGGCGAAGCTATGCGGGCAGGTCGAGCGTGCCGTGGAAGGACACTTCGCCGATCTCGCGGCCGAGCCTGCCGAAGGAGCGTTCGGCCATCGAGAACGTCCCGTTCTCACGCACGAGCAGTACCGTGCTGGCCCTGGTGCCGTGCCGGGTGTGTCCGATGAACCCGGCGGACAACGTCCGCTCCACTTCGTGGGGAACTCCGGTGTGCGGCAGGCGGTCGTCCGGCGCCTCGGTGCGGTCGGCGAGTACCGCGAAATAGCGCTCCACCGCATCGGGATGGGACCGCGTGAGCCGTCGCAGTTCGGTCAAGCCCGCGCGCACTTTAGGCCAGATGGGCTGCGGCGCGGTCGGCTCCTGGTCTCCGGTCGGACTCGCGGAGGTGACGAAAGTGCCGTTGGACAGTCCATGGAAGCCGGGAGTGAGCTTCCTGGACTCGGCGGCGCGGTTGGAATGCCACCACAGCGTCTCCAGGTCGGAGACCACTAGGTTGTATCCGTTGTAGTGGTCGGGCGCGGCTGCGACGTCGAGCAGGTGCTGCTCCGGTCCGAGCGAGGTATCGGACGGGTGGCGCTCGGAGACGCCGCGCAGGAAGTCCAGCAGCAGCGCACCACGGGAACGGGTGTCGGCGCGGTCGTCGCTCGGGCTCCATACGTTCGTCACCGCGGCGAATCGGTGGCGTCCCGGCGACTGTGTGGTGAGCCCGAGCCAGCTGCCGGGAAGATCGCCCTCGGCCCGGCGCTCGGCTCCGATGTCGCGCCCGGCGAGCAACCCGGGAACCTCCGGCCACCAGCGCATGGGCTCCGTCGGCCGGGTGTAGAACTCGTCGCGGTTGGCCGCCACGATCAGCCGGTAATCCGGATGCGCGCGCCAGCCGATCAACACCAAACACATGCCGTCAGCATGCCGCAACGGCGCGAGGTCACACGCCGCGTTCCACCCGCCAGGGGCTACGCAAGGGCAGTGAAAAGGGGGCATAGACGCCGAGAAGGCCGACAGCGCGATGCTGCCGGCCTTCCCCGTGTCCTCTGGTCAGTTGGTGCGGACGCGCAGTCCCGGGTTGTCGGAGAGCACCACGTGCACCGGCTGCGCGAACAGCTGCGGCACATTGCCGGTGAGCGCGCCGATCAGGTTCGGGATCTCACAGATCGGGTAGTCGGCCACCGACGAGGCGCTGGAGATACCGAGCGCGAGTCGGCCGGTCACGATCGGGCCGCCACTGTCGCCGGGCAGCGCGCAGATGTTGGCGGAGAAGCTCTGGGTGAGCTCCCGTTCGCCGACCTGCACGGTCTGGTCGACCGCGTTCACCACGCCGCAGCTGAAGCCCGTTCGTGCACCGGACTTGCAGACCGGAGCGCCGACCACCGGGGTCGCCACGCCGTCGACAGCGATCGGGGCCGCGCCGGGCGCCCGCACGCCGTTGTTGGCGAAGCGATCCTTGGCCTGGTCGCTGATCCGCACGATCGAGTAGTCCTGCTCGCCGAGGACGGACTTCTGGAACACGCCCAGTTGCGCGCCGAGCCGGTCGCCGTTCAATTCGTAAACGCCTGCCGCGTTGCCGCCGCCCGCCGACGAGATATCCGGGTTGCAGTGCCCCGCGGTGATGTTCACCGTGTTGCCGTTGCGGTCGGTGCCGTTGAAGCCGAGCGAGCAGCGCAGCGAACTGCGTCCGGCGACCGAGGCGAATCCGTCGCCGCCCGCGAGGGCGCCGCGAGCCTCACCGGCGATGTCGCTGGCCTGCAGGACGCCTTCCTCGCCGGCGACCGGCGGGGTCATCACGATGACCCGTGCCGGGTCGATGAAGTTCGGCATCGGCAAGCCGGCCTGGTCGACCCGCACCGCGATGGAGTTGTTGACGGTGTCGATCACCGCACCCCGCACCATCGACCGCACCGCCTCGGGCTGGCCATCCAGCCACCGCTCGAACGCGGTCTTCTCGCCACGCAGGGCGGCCTCGCTCTTGGCCACGTTGCGCACTTCGAAGCCAGCCGATTCCGCGGCCTTCCTCGCCTCGTCCGCGCCGGGGCCCTGGGCCAGCGCCACGACTGCCTTGCCCGCGTCGTTGAGCCAGGAGCCGGCGAACACGGTCGGATACTGCCGCTGCGCGGTGGTGGCGAAGGCGCCTACCTGCTGCGCCAGATCCGCACGGTGCAGGTACTCGTCGGGCGAGATCTTCAGATCGCGGGCCACCGCTGCCACCAATTCGGCGGGCAGGCTGGGTGCCGGGTCGGGTTCCGCCGTCGCTACTGCTGCCGTGGGGCCGAACAGCAGGATCGCCGCCGAGGCGGCGATCACTGTTCTTCGGAGTCCGGTCTGTCGCGCAGCCGATCGGGTGGGACCTATACGTGGCAGAAGCATGACCAGACTATATGGGCTCGAGCGCGGTATGCCTACTCATGTCGGGAACCCGGTCGCTCGATAGCCGGTCGACCGGCGATCTGTGCGACGACGCATTCCCACGGCGCAGCTCACCCGGCGTTCGGTCGGGTACGCACGGTGATGCCGCTGCCGACCCCGCCACCGGAGGAAGCGTCGATATCGGACAGAATCGAACGGATCGGAATGCCGAGCGTGGCGGTACCGCCGTACTGCGCGAGCGCGACGTTGGCCTCATTGCAGTTCGGTGCGTCCGCGGCGTTGGAACCGCTGGTGATGCCGAGCGCCAAGGTGCCGGACACGATCGCCCCGCCGCTGTCGCCGCCGAGCGTGCACGCCGAGCTCGCGAACCCGCGCACGGTCTTGCTCTCGCCCTCCGAGGTGAACAGCTGGGTCTCCACCCGGTCGGCCACGACGAAACCACAGGTGAAGGTCGATGACTGGCCGGACTTGCAGATCGGGGCGCCGGTGATCGGCTCGGCGGTGCCGGTGATAGCGAGTGTGGTGCCGTTCGCGCCGCGTACCAAGGGCTGATCCATGCCGGCGTTGACCGCGCGCTCGTTGAGCTTGATGACCGAGTAGTCCAACGCGGTCGGCCCGCCGAGCGACGCCCGCACGAAGGTGCCCAGCTCGGGGCTGGCCGGGATGTCTTTGACGTTCGGCAGGTAGACGGTGGCCTCCTGGCTGCCCTTGCCCAGGTTGGGGTCGCAATGGCCCGCGCTGATGTTCAGCGCGTTGCCTGCCGCGTCGACGCTGTTGAAACCGAACGAGCAGACGTCGACGCCGCGCAGCGAGGCGTCGTGCAGCGAGATCGGAGCGCTGATATAGGTGTCCCCGCCCATCGGCCGCCGCTCGATCGGGCCGCCGCCGTTCGGCGACAGGATGACCTTGATATTCGCGAGCAGAGTCGGCAGGTTGAGCATGTGGCCCGCCGGGGTGTTGGCGACGCTGAGCACCACCTGGCTGCTCAGGAAGTCGATGGCGACGGAGTTGATCGACTGCGAGATCTCCCGCGGCAAGCCGGTGACCCACTGGTTGAGCTGCGCCAGCGAGTTGTCCAAGCTGTCCGCCGACACCGGGGCGAGCCTGGTCTGATACCCGTCGGCGGCCGCGATCTTGGCGGCATCCATCGAGGTGACCGCGACGACGGGCTTGCCGTCCGCGCTGATGTAGGCGCCCGCGTAGGAATCCGGCCGCTCCGAACGGAACTCGCGCGCGTAGGTCCGCAGCTGCTGGGCGCGCGCCGCACGGTCCAGGTATTCCGTCGGGGTCATCTTCAGATCACGTGCGATGGCCTGCACCAGTTCCGGTGGCAGATTGTCGGCGCCGAGTTGGGCGGGGGCTTCGGGCACCGCCGAGGCGGCCGTCGTACCGAACAAGGGAGCCAGGAGAACAGTCGAAGCGATGGCGACAGCTTTGACCGCGGCGCGACGCGCCACCAACTTGCGCATGAAGTCCCTTCGTCGGCACGCAGGTGCCAGCTAAATCCGTGGCCACAGGCGGAATCCGTTGGCACACGCCATCGTCGGAGCAAAGACCGCTGCCGGAAGATTTGTCCGACAACATCGGTCAGCCGATCACTCTAGGGCACAAACCCGGGAAGAGCGCTACTAATCACCGAGTGCCCGGTATTCCGAGTCCGGGGATGGTCGGAATCTCCGGCAGCGGTTGGAACGGATACGGATAGGTCGTGGTCGTCCGGGTCGTGGAGCGGCGGGTTGTGGTACTCGGCGTGGTGGTCGGCGGTGTCGTGGTGGTCGATGGCGCCGGTGGCGGAGTGGTCGTCTCCGGTGGCGTGGTCTCGGTGATCGGTTCGGGCACCTCGGGTGCCGGCGTGGTGGTGACGACAGTGGGGAACTCGACCGGCGGGGCGGGTGGCGTCGAGCTCACCGACACCTGCTCGGGCTTTGCGTCGGGGAGCGGCGGCACCGGTGTCTTGCCGCTGTCACGGAACAACGCGGCGACGACGACGCCGCCGAATACCAATCCGACCAGTGCCGCCACGGCGATCAGTAGGGGCGTGCGGCTGCGGTCCGGCGCGGGAGCGACTGTCTGCGTGGCCTTTTCGGAGGTGGTCGGCTCGACCGCCGGGATCGACTCGCCGATAGGGATGGCCGCCGAGTAGGCCTGCGCCTCCACCGCGGGCACCGCCGGCATGACGATGGTGTCCAGAGTCGAGTTCTCGGCGGTCGCGGGGTCCGGCGGAGTACTGCCCGCAGGTGTGGCCAGCACGGCCGCCAGTGCCGCGCGCGCCGCGTCGTAGGCGAACGAGGGTTTGGCGTGCGCGCCGGCCTCGACGCTGGGCAGGTCGCCCTCACTGACCAGAAGCACCGAGCGGAGACCGAGGTAGTCCAATGCGTCGCGCAACGCAAGCACGTGCTCGGCCGGCCAGTGCGTCGGATGCGTCGCGTAGAACTCGGCCGGACCGTTGAGATGCTCGGCGGTCGCGTTGATCAGACAGAACAGAGCGGTCGCGACCAGATCCTCGGCGCGATACGCCTCGCCGTCGTCGACCGAGATACCCGCGGGGTCGCCGACGGCGGGGACGAATCCGGTGATCGAGTGCGAGAGCCCCTCGGGTGCGGGGCCGCCGAGTTCGGCGTCACCGTCGTCGGACAGATGCAGAACCGATTCGCGGACGATGTACTGCGGCTCCTCGTCGCCGTCGGTGACGATTGCCGCCGTGCACTCGTCCGCGGCGATATGTAGGCCCACCCCAGTGGCCATCCTCAGTACCTCGCCCTCGCTTCGGCGTTCCCGCTGACGGAACCGCACCTGATCAGACCAGCAGCGAGCCGTGTCCCATGGCGCGGAGCATCGACAATAACTCCGACCGGGATCGAGCACCGATTCGGCGTCGGATGCGGGCGACGTGGTGCTCGACCGTCTTGGCGGAAATGTACAGGCGGGCGCCGATCTCCCGATAAGTGAGTCCGAGCAGCACCAGTTCGGCCACTTCGTGTTCACGATCGCTGAGGATCGCGGCTGTTGCCTGCACAGCGAGCGCCGGGGTGGCGTCCACCCCCGCGCGTGCCGCTACGGGTGTGGGCCTGACCTGCGGTTCTTGCGGACGGGCGTCGGCGCGGACCATGCGTGCCAGTTTGAGCAGTGTGGTCGCGGTCGCCGAGTCGGGAGCGGCGAGCGCGGCCTCACTGGCCAGCCGGGCTCCGTCCCAGATCATGCCGATCTCGGTCAGCGCGGCGACAGCAGCATGGACCGGCGCGGCGTCGACCTGACCGCGCAGCACGAGTACCCAGGTGCGGCCCGCGTCCGCCAATACCGCGGCGTGCCGGTCCCCCGCCTCGGCCGCCGCTTTCAGCACGTGCGCGTGCGGCAGCAACTCGTCGGGTCGCTCCTTGGCGATCGCGGCCTGCACGCCGTACCAGTGCAGGGCGTTGGCCCAGGCCGGTGGCTCGCCCAGGCGACGAAGCAGCGCCGACATGGCGTCCACCAGCGGCATGACGCGGCCCGCGTCGCGCAGCCGAATGCCGGCCAGCCATAGCTCGCCGATCGGCAGCACCGACAGCAAATCGGCTTGCACGTCGTCGAACAGCGGGTACGCCGCCTGCCATGCACGGGTCAGCGCGGTGTGGTCGCCGCTGCGTCGGGCGAGGCCGACCGCGACGCCGTGCGCGAGCAGCCGGTCCCGGATATCGAGTGAGTCGTGGTCCAGTGCGGCCACCGTGGCCGCTGCGGCACGCTCGTCACCGCCGAGCATCGCAGTCCATGCCGACAGCACTTCGAGCTGATGGCAGCGCAGTCCACTGGCGGTGGCCCGGCGCAACGCGTCCGCGGCCCGGCGTGGCTCACCACTGCCGAGCGAAAGCAGCGTGCCGATCGAGGCCGCCGTGCACGGCAGGAAGCGATCGACGCCGGCATCCGCATGCGCTGCCTGGACGAGCGCCGAGACCGCTGGAGCCGTGCTGTTTCGGTGTCCCGAGAGCGAGTCCGCCAGTGCGGTCGCGATCAGTCGGGCATGCGCGTTCGCCTCGGTGGGTGGCCATTGCGCCGCCGAGGTGGACAGTTCCGCGGCGCCGGTCGCATCGCCCGCCAGCGACAACACGGTGGCGCCGACCGCCCAATCCGGGCCGACGCGGTGCGCGCCGAGCCAGGAGTACAGCTGCGCCGCACGGCCGACCAGGCCACGGCGGGTCAGTACCGCCGCGCAGATCCGCACGGCGGTGGCGAGGTCCGCGCCGGTGCTACCCGGACGCGCCAGCATCGGCTCGGCCAGACGCATGGCCGTCTCGCCGTCGCCGGTGCGCGCCGCCGCCTCGGCCCAGCGCAACGCGATCAGATCGGGTTCGGCGCCCGACGACGCCGCGGCGGCGTAGTAGCGGACCGCGTCGCGACCGGCCTTCGCTGCCGCGGCGACGAGGAACTCGGCCAGACGCGGGTCGCGAACGCCGGATTCGGCGAGTTGGAGGGCGGTGTGGTCACGAAGCAGGCCCGCGTCCATCCTGGCGCCGAGCAGTCTGCGCTGGACCGCGACGAACCTGCGGTCGCCGAGCAGCGTGCGCAGTGGGCCGACCGCGGGTTCGAGCAGCAGGTCGGCATCGGTCACCAACGCGCTCGCCCTGGCCCGGTCGATGAGAGCCTGTGCGGTCGGCTGATCGACATCGAGTATCTCGGTGAGCTCGCTGGAATCGAGCCCGGTCCCGGTGGTGGCGACGACGAGGGTCTCGAGCAGGTCGGGTTCGAGATCGTCCAGCAGTGCACGAGCCCACGCGACGACGGCGGTGTCGACGATGCCGATGCCCGCATCCAGCCGAGCCGAGCAGGCGGCCCGCAGCGCCGCGACCACGCCGCCGCGGATACCCGCGGTTTGCCGGTGGATGTGCTGTGCGATCGGGCGCGGCACCATCATGCCGAGTTCCCTGGCGAAAGGCGCCATATCCGCGACGCCGAGCGGACGCAGATCGACCACCCGGCCGCGGCGGGACGCGGTGTCGGCGAGTATCCGCAACCGGGGGTCGTGCGGGCGCGGCTGCATCGCGACGATCACCGTGCGGCGACCGGATTCGATGGTGGCGCAGAGGTATTCGAGGTCGAGACGGCCGAGTGTGTGCGCGTTGTCGATGATCAGGGCCGAGCGTGTGGCGGCGTCGGTCGCCACGCGGGGTGCGGTCGTGTGCTGCGTCTGCGGCGCGTTGTCGTCCTGCAGCGGGATGCCGTTGGCGCGCAGCCGGGAGCGAATCTCCGCGAGCAGGGTGGACTTTCCGGTCTGTGCACGGCCGCGGATGAGGTAGACGACCGGTTGCTGATCAGCGGAGTCCAGCTCCCGAAAGATCTCGCGCGCGCACGGCAGGGTATCGAGGGCGGTTTCAGCCACCGGAGCCTCCGAGAATGGTGCCGGGAAGGTGCAGCACGCTGTCGACCGCGTCGCCGACGCCGTCGAGGGTGTCGTTCAAGACACCGGTGGGCACGCTCGGTGCGGGACGCTGCGGTGGTGGTGTGGGCTGGGGAGTGGGACTCGGCGCGGGAGACGGCGCCGGAGACGGTTGCGGTTGTGGTGGTGGGGCGGGCTGCGACGCAGCGGGTTCCGCGGGCGTGGGCGAGCCGGGGGCCTGCTCACTGTGCACTACGGAGACCGTGGGAGCCTGGGCAGCGGATGAGGGCGCGGTTGTCGGCAGCGCGTCGGCTCTGGGCCGAGTGACGGACGAGGTCGGGTCCGTTGCCGCGATGTCTGCCAGAGACGCCTCACCCGGCCCTGCCGCGGTCGGCGCCGCGATCCCGGAGCTGGACCGCTCGGTCGAGGCGGGATGGTTCGAGCTGGATTGGATACCGGTGCCGACCGCGACCGTGCCGGTGGTCAGCAGACCGATGGCGACCGCGGCACCCGCGATGATGGCGGCACGTCGCTTGCCGGTACGCCAACGGCGACTTGCCAAGCGATCGTGGGGCAAGGAGGGAAGTTTCGGCGCAGCAAGCGCGTAGGGCGGTGGCGACGTCCCGATCGCGGCGGTCGGTGTGGCGAGGGGGACATGGTCGGCGTCGCTGATCCGAAGGTCGGCTGTGCGTAAATCGGTGGCGAGCAACGCGGCGCCCCGCGCGGCAGTGTGCCCCGGCTCGGCCGCCGCCAGTACGGGCAGGCCGAACTCGGCCGAGATCATCTCCGCGACCAGGGGAATCGCGCCACCGCCGCCGGTGAGCAGGACGCGGCTGATGTCGCCGATATCGAGCCCGGCCCGGTGCACCGCTTCGCGGATCGAATCGACCGCGTTCAACAGCGGCCCGCGCAGCAGGTCTTCCAGTTCGTCGCGCACCAGCCGCACGGTGCCTCCGTGCGGATCGGTCGGGTCCAGTCGCACCGGTACGACCGTCGCGGTATTGATCGAAAGGTCTTCTTTGGCCTTTCTGCAGTGTTCGCGCAAAGCCGCTAAGTCGCGCTCCACCGTCGGGTCGAATGGATCGAAATCATTGGCGAGTATCGCGTTTGCCAGGACATAACGCATGGTCAGCAGATCGAATTCTGCTCCAGCGATGTCGGTGGATCGCAACGGCGCACCGAGCAGTCCGGCGTGATCACCGGTGCGTACCACCGAGACGGTCGATCCGGACGCGCCGAGGTCGTAGACCACCACCGCGCCGGCACCGAACGGGCCGTGCGTGCCGTCGAACCAGCGGGCGGCGGCGGTCGGCTCCGGGACCAGCGTCACCTCGCCCAGCCCCGCGTGTTCCAAGGCGGCCCGCTGGATGTCCACGGTGTGGCGCGACCACCACGCGGGATGGCAGGCGACGATGATCGGCGGGACGGATCGTCCGGTGTCCGAGGTGCTCTCGTCGATCAGACATTCGATCGTGGCGGCGACCAAGTCGGCCGCGGAATGCGCCGAACCGTCCTCCGCGAGCATATCCACCGGGTCGCCCACCCTGGCGAGGAAGCCCTCTACCAGCACCTCGCTGGAATGGCGACCGGTGCCGTGGGCGCGCGTCCCGAAGGTGGGCGTCGCGTCGAGGGACAGTCGCAACACGCTCGGGTGCGTGCGCACGGTACCGCCGCCGACGGGATCGGTGCCGTCGTCACTCTCTCCCGCTGCCGCAACGGCGACCGAATTCGATGCCCCTACAGTGATGCCGAGCGCCAGGCGCTGTGTCATTCGAGAACCCCGTTCGAAGAACTGTCTGGTCCGGTGTCGCTGTCGTGTAGTCCGATCGTGCGCAGGGCAGTGTGGTCACGCCGACGCAACCGTTCTGTCGGTTGCTCGCCGACCGCCGTTACGGCGCGGGAAGATTTCGGGCAATTCCCCTAATCGCGCAACTGCCCCTATCGAGTGTCCTAGCCCGGTTCTAGGGGTTTGCCCCGTTCCGGAGTAACACGGCGTGTCTCTAGCGTGAAATTCATTCCAACAGTTGCGGACCATGGCGGTCCGCCGAATCTCAGGAGAGGTTCTCATGACACCCAACGCGATTCTGGAATTCATCCTGGATCTGCTGCGCAGCCCCGAGGCGGTGATCGGTTATTGCGCGAACCCGACCCAGGCACTGGCCGTGGCCGGCCTGACCGCGGTGACCCCTGAGGACATCGCGGCCTTCGCCCCGATGGTCGCAGAGTCGGCGCTGGTCACGGGTGGTTCCCAGCTGCAGGCGATCGTGGCGGCCGGTGCGCAGGCAGGTGCGGGCGCGGCAGTGAGCGCGGCGGGCACGGTGGGCGCGGCCGCCGCAGCGGGCGCCGGACTGGATCTGGGCGCGGATCTCGGGGTGGATGTGGGCGCCGGTCTAGGTGTTGATCTCGGCACTGGTCTGAACACCGCGATCGAGACCGGCCTGCAGGTCGGCGCCGATCTGGGCGCTGGGCTGGCCGGGGGCCTCGACGCCGTGGTGAATGCCGGGGCGGACCTGTCCGCCGCCGTGGGTGGCCTGCTCGGCACAGGCGCCGAGGTGATCACGGGTATCGGCGCGGATGCCGACCTGTCCACGGGTTTGTCGGGCGCGGTGAATCCCGTAACCGGGCTCGGGGCGGGTCTGGCTACCGACATCGACGGCGCGCTCGGCGTCGGTGCGGAGATTGGTGCGGCACTGTCGGCCGGCATCGAGAGTGCGGTGGATACCGCGGCGGAGGTGACCACAGGTCTCGGCGTGAGCCTGCAGGGCGTCGTGGATACCGCAGCGGGTCTGACGGCGGGGTTGAGCGGGGCGGTGGAATCCGCGGTTGGTGTGACCGGTGGTCTCGACGTGTCACCGGGAGGAACCGGGCTCGAAACAGGCCTGCAGACCGGTCTCGGCGTCGTGCTCGATGCCGCCGACCATGCGGTGGCTGGACTGACCAGCGGAATCGACGGTGCAGGATCAGGTTCGGGCGGGTTGACCACCGGGCTCGGTGCCGCTGTTTCCGCCGCGGTCGGTGGGGCGGCAACTGTGGGCGGACAGACGGTGGGCCTGGAGACCGATCTCGCGACCGGTCTCGGCGCGGCCCTCGGCACGGGAGCGGAGCTCGGCGGCGGACTGTCCACCGGCGTGGTCGACATGCTGAGCACCGGAGCGCAGATCGGCACCGGCTTGGAGACCGGACTCGGTGCGGGTGCTGACGTAGGAACAGGCTTGTCCAGCGGACTCGGTGCGGAACTGTCGGCCGGTGTGGACGGTGTGGTGCAGGCCGGGCTCGGCGTCGAGACAGCCGCCGGACTCGGTACCGACCTGTCGGCGGGGTTCGCCGGGGGCGCCCAGGCGGGTGCCGGACTCGGATCCGGTCCGACCACGGGGTTGGATGGCGCGATCGGTGCGGGCACCGATCTCATGACCGGTTTGGCGACGGGCCTGTCATCGACCGTCGAAAATGCTGGCACCGGTGGGGAAACCGGCCTCGGCGCTGCGGGCCAGGGCGGTGCCGGGCTGTCGGGTGGCCTCGAAGGTGCGGCGACACAGCTGGAATCGAGCGTGGACGGCGGTATCAGCGGCGGCGTCGACACCGGTCTGCACGCGCCGACCAGTTCGGCGAATAGCCTGTTCGCCAGCGTCGGCGGTGGACCGAGTCCGATGATCGGCGGCGCGGCGGACCCGGCCGGGGGATTGGGCGGCTCGCCGGGCGACCCCGCCGTCGATACCGGCGCCGGTCTCGGCGGCAGTATCGGATCGACCGCACACACTTGGTCGGCATTGGACGTGTCGAGTGCCTTCGGTTCTGGTCTGGACAGCACCGCGGGTGCGCGGACCGACTCGGGCTTGTTCACCGATACCCACACTGACGCCGATCTGCCCGGGTCGGCAGACGCCGGCCTGACCGGCGACGCGTTCCTGCACTAGACACCGAGCTACGGAGAGAGGTCGACACCGCGATGGGAATGCCCGCGCCGAACGTCATGTCACCGGCGATGCCGCTGCTGTCGGTACTCGGTGAAACCATCGCGGCGGCGCGCGCCGCGGGTCGAAGCGATCTGGTCGGCCGCCTCGAAGTGGCGGCCGATCGGGTCCGCGACCCGCGCAGGCGCATCGTCGTCGCCGGCCGAATCGGCGATGGCAAGAGCTGTTTCGTCAATGCTCTGCTGAACCTCGACATCTGCCCGGTCGGCGACGACGCCACCACGACGATTCCGACGCTGCTCGCACACGGCCCCGAGCCGAGGGCGGAGCTGGTACTCACGGGGCATGGTGACGTCAGCGGCGGGCAAACCAAGGTCTCGGTGCCGATCGGCGAGATCGCCACGATCGACGCGCGGTCTCCGCTCGCGCGCGGACTGCGGGTCGTGCGCCTGGAGGTCCAGGTCCCGAACGCACTGCTGGCGGACGGCATCGTGCTGATCGACACCCCTGGGGTCGGCGGACACGCGAATTCCTATGCCACGAATCTGCTCGGCCTGGTGCCCACGGCCGACGCGGTGCTGGTGCTGTCGGATGCGTCCACCGAAATCACCGAGCCCGAGTTGTCGTTCCTGCGGCAGGTGCGGGAGCTGTGTCCCACGGTCGCGCTACTGCTCACCAAGACCGACCTGTACCCGCACTGGCGCCAGGTGCGCGACGCCGATCGGGCCCATCTCGCACGGGCCGGTCTGGACGTGCCCATGATCGCCGTCTCGTCGGTGCTTCGCACCCATGCGTTGCGGTTGCAGGACCAGCGGCTCGGCATCGAATCGGGTTTCGGCACGCTGTATCAATTCTTGCGTGACCAGGTCGTCGCGCGTGACGAACTAGCCACGCGCGCCGAGGTGGCGCGGGACATCCGGTCCGCGGCAGAACATCTGGCACTGGCACTGGGCAGTGAACTGGTCGCTGTGCGCGACCCGGCGCAGGGGGCCGCGGCCGTTCGCGAGTTGCAGTCCGCGCGTGCGGCGGCCGAGGAACTGCACCGCCGCACCGCGGCATGGCAGCAGACCCTCGCCGATGGCATCACCGACCTGGCCGCAGATGTGGAACACGATCTGCGCACCCGGTTGCGCACCATCGCACGCACCACCGAGGAGTGGATCGCCGAGCACGATCCCGGCAGGCATTGGGACCGGATCGCCGAACACCTCACCGGCGCCATCGACACCGCGCTCGGCGACAATCTGTTGTGGACGCACGCGCGGGCATGTCAGGTCGCCGAGCGGGTCGCGGAGCATTTTTCCGAGGTCGGCGCGGTCGACCTGCCGGATGTGCGGTCCGGATCGCCGGCCGATATCGGCCGCGCCGACTCCGTGACGCTGGCCGACCTGGAACCCGACATCGGATTCGGCAGTAAGCTGCTGGTCGGAATGCGCGGCTCCTATGGCGGTGTGCTCATGGTCGGCCTCGCCAGCACGTTCGCCGGACTCGCGATGCTCAACCCGATCTCGATCGGCGCGGGAGTGCTGGTGGGCAGCAAGGCCTTCCGTGACGACAAGCAGGCCAGGCTGGCCAAGCGTCGCAACGAGGCGAAGGCGGCGGTGCGGAGGTTCGTCGACGATGTGGCGTTTCAGGCGGGCAAGGAGTCGAAGGACCGGTTGCACCGCATCCACCGCGCGCTGCGCGACCACTACGCGGGCGTCGCCGAGCGGAGTCTGCGCTCGATCGACGACTCGCTGCGCGCCGCGCAAGAGGCTGCGACGATGGCCACCAGTCGACGGGCCGAGCGCGCCGCGCTACTCGAACAGCAACTGCGCGTAGTCGCCGAGCTGCGCGGACATGCCGAGGTCAGATCGGCCGCTGTGCCGAACGGACACGCCGATACGGTGGCCCCGTGAAGCGGGACGGTGCGGCGGTGCCGGGAATCGTCGCCGAGGCGCGTCAGCTGGTGGGTGCGGCGCGTGCGGCGCTGGTGAGCGAGGCGCGGCCGCGGGCGCTGTTGGCCGACTGCGCTCGTCGATTGGACCAGCCGCTGCGGGTCGCGTTGGCCGGCTCACTCAAGGCGGGCAAGTCGACTTTGCTGAATTCCCTGGTCGGACAGGACATCGCCCCCACCGACGCGACCGAATGCACCAAGGTTGTCACCTGGTATCGGTACGGGTCGACACCCAGCGTCACCGCGCATGCCGACGACGGCGCCCGGGCGCATGTGGTGGTCCGGCGCGGCGGCGGAACGCACGGGCTGAGTTTCGACCTGGCCCGGCTGAACTGGGACGCGCCCACCCCGCGCGAGGTCGATCACCTGGAGGTCGAGTGGCCCGCGGCGGCGCTCGCGCACACGACGATCATCGATACACCGGGTACGTCGTCGCTGTCGCGCGAGGTGTCGCGGCGCACCGCGCGGCTGTTGACGCCGGCGCACGACGAGCAGCGTCGAGAACACCAGGGAGAAATCGCCATTCCGGGCGCCGATGCCGTCGTGTACCTGCTGCGCCGGCTGGACGATGCGGACGTGCGCTTCTTGGCGCGGATCGGTACGGGAACCGCCGCGGCCCAGGGATCGTCGAATTCGCCGGCGCCGCTCGGTGTCGTCGGCGTGGTGTCGCGGGCCGATGAAATCGGTGCGGGGCGGATCGACGCGCTGCACTCCGCGCGCGATGTCGCGGCACGTTTCGCCGGGGAACTCGAGCGAACCGGGCTGTGCCAAGCCGTGATTCCGGTCGCCGGACTACTCGCGTTCGCCGCCGCCACGCTGCGTCAGCAGGAGTTCGCGGCGTTCGAGGCCCTGGCCGGGATTCCCGTCGATGAGCTGAGCGCGGCGCCGCTATCGGCGGACCGGTTCGCGCGCGCGGACGTCTCGCTTCCGGTGCCGCCGCAACTGCGGGCGCAGTTGTCGGAGCGATTCGGCTTGTTCGGCATTCGGATGGCGGTCACCCTGATCCGGCTCGGCGTGCGCGATTCGGTCGGGCTCGCCGCCGAATTGACCAAGCGCAGCGGTGTCGACGAGCTGCGCTCGGTGCTGGACGTCCAGTTCGGTCAACGCGCCGACCAGCTCAAAGCGCACTCCGCGTTGAGCGCGCTGGCCAGGGTGCTCATCGCCTACCCTGGCACCGAAGCCGACGGTCTGCTACCCCGGGTGCGCACTCTGCTCGCCGACGTCCACGGCTTCGCCGAGCTGCGTCTGCTCGGTCGGTTGCGCACCGACGAATTGGCGCTGCCCGCAGCCGATCTCGGTGAGCTGCACCGTCTCATCGGCGGCGTCGGCATCGCCCCCCACCTGCGCCTCGGCCTCTCTGTCGACGCGACGCCCACGCAACTGCGCGCCCAGGCGGTCGCCGCCGTCCGCACTTGGCGCGCCCGCGCCCGCCATCCCCTCGCCGACCAATTCACCGCCACCGCCTGCCTCACCGCGGCCCGCAGCGCGGAGGGAACGCTGAGCCTGCTGCCCGAGTAGACGAGTGGTTCTGCTCGAACAAGCGACCGCGCCGGCCGACACTGCCGTGAGCCGCAAGCAACGCGGATGATCTGCGCGGCTGATGTTCGCGCGCCGGCATTCATTCCGAGGCTGAATGCCGGTTGCTGGCGCTGGTGCTGGTGGATGGCACAACCTGGGGATTCGTCGACGCGGGCACGCACCCGCCGAGCGGTGTCGACCGAGTCGAGCCGGCCAGGCCGAGATGACCGCGGATCTCGCATCCGCTGATCGGCTGCATCGGCTGCTTCCGACTATAGGAAGCTTGCGCGCCGTTCGTGTATCGCTCGGCTTCCTGGGTACGCGAAAGGTGGACGAGAGGAGGTCACACATGAGTCAGCAGGATGTGGTGCACGCGTTGCTCGACCGTGCGGGCTGGGGATATGCGGAGCAAGCGGGCATCAAGCTCGGTGACAAGCCGGCTCCGCTGTTCCAGCTGCTCATGCTGGCCGAACTGCTGAGCACCCGAATTTCCGCCGATATCGCGGTCGCGGCCGCCCGGGAGCTGGTCGGCAGTGGCTACCGTACGCCGCAGCGCGTCGTCGACGCGGACTGGCAGGAATTGGTGGACGCGCTCGGCAGGGCGCACTATCGCCGCTACGACGAGAGCACCGCGACCCGGCTCGGCGCCAACGCCGCACGGGTAATCGACCGATACCACGGTGATCTGCGCGAACTCGGCGAGGAAGCGGGACACGACGCCAATCGCGCCGCCGACCTGCTGTGCGGGTTCCAGGGCATCGGGCCGACCGGAAGCGATATTTTCCTCCGGGAGGTCCAGGACGTCTGGATCTGGGTTCGGCCGCATTTCGACGAACGCGCCCTTCGCGGCGCCCGCCGGGTTCGGCTGCCGGACGACCCCGACCGGCTGGCCGATCTCGCGCCGCGCAACCACACCGCGGATCTCGCGGCGGCGCTGGTACGGGTGACCCTGGACGAGGAGATCGCTGAGGAAGTGCTCGCCGACGCGCGTTGACGCGCGGCCGAGTGGCATGTCAGACCGGGGTGACGGCGGAACTGCTCGGATCCACCAGGATTTTCGCGTGCCGCTCCGGATTGCCGAGCGCGGCGAACGCGTTGTCCACGCCCGCCAGTCCGACGGTGCCGGTGATCAGCGGGGTCGGATCGATCTTTCCATCGGCGAGCATGTGCAAGGTGTCGCGGAACTCGCCCGGGTCGTAACCGAATACGAATCGCAGTTCGATCTCCTTGTTGATCGCCATTGCGGGCTGGAAGCGATCGGCTTGCATGCACACACCGACCACGACCACGCGCGACAGCGGCGGAGCAGCGGAAATGATCTGCTCGATGATCCCGGGCACACCAACGCATTCGAAGACCACCGCCCCGGCGGGACTCGCGTTCAGTGTGTGCGCCAGCCGGAAGACGTACCACCACGGTAGGTTCGGCACGCGCCGCAGCCGGTTCATGGTGTCGAAACCGAGGTCGAGGATGTCGGTGACCTTGTTGATCCGGCCCGTTCTCGGCGCGGCGGTCCATGGCGCTTCGGTGGCCGGGTCGACCACGACGTCGGCGCCGCACGCGGTCGCGAGTTCCCTTCGCCGCGGGGAGAAGTCGCTGGCCACCACGGAGCGCACGCCCGCGGCCTTCAGCATGCTGATCACCGCGAGACCGATGGGGCCGCAGCCGATGACGAAGGCGGTCTGGCCTTTGCCGACCCGCCCCCTGCGTACGGCGTGCCAGGCTACTGCCATCGGCTCGGTCAGCGCGGCGTGTTCAGCGGACAACCCGTTCGGCACCGGCATGGCCATCGACTCCTGGACCACCACTTCCTCGGCGTACCCGCCGGGCGCCGCGCTCGACAAGCCGACCAGGTGCGGTTGCTTGCCGTGGCGCACGATCGGCAGGGCGACCACCGGGGTGCCCGCCTTCCATCGCTTGCGGCAGTCCGGCCCGTAATCGACTACCGTGCCACTGAATTCATGCCCGAGCACCACGCTCTGCTCCGCCCGCATGAAGTGGTCGTACCCCGTGGCCACGGCCAGTTCCGCCATGTCGTCGGCGTGCGTGCGCGCGTGCAGGTCGGAACCGCAGATACCGCAGCGGACCACGTCGATCAACACCTGACCGGGACCGGGAATCGGCCTCGGTAGTTCGATGACCTCGAATTCCGTGTCGGTGACGACGGTGGCCCGCATCGCGACTCCTCGGCTCGGCGGCGTACGGCGACCGACCTGATGCGGTCACTCTGTCGCAACCCTACTGCTCGGTAGTGGGGACGAGGCCGAAACGCAGGGCGGATGCTCGGGGCCGAAGCCTGGCGTCCATCCCGGGTCTCACCCGCTGGGTGCGGGTGGTCGGTTCCATCCCGACACGGGGTCGGCCGGTGCGACCGAGAACTACCCGGAGCCGTCGGAAATGATTCGTGCCGTCGGAAGTGATTCGTGCCGCCGGGAATGATTCGGGCCGGCCGTCCGTTGAGCTGTTCGACAACATTGAGCGCATTCGACTCAAGTTTCGGTTGACTCCCGCCACCTGGCGGGTGCAAGATTGAGCCGACCACGCTCAGCGTTGCTGGAGCCGTGCTCCGTGAGGTGCTCGAGGCGAGGTCTCACGGCACCCACCCTGTGCCGTAGGGCGGTAGTTCGCCGGCACCGAACACAAACAGGTACGTCAATTAGGAGGAACCACCATGGCTCGTGCGGTCGGAATCGACCTCGGGACCACGAACTCGGTCGTCGCCGTTCTGGAAGGTGGCGAGCCGGTCGTCGTGGCCAACTCGGAAGGATCGCGCACCACCCCGTCGATCGTCGCGTTCGCGAAGAACGGCGAGGTACTGGTCGGCCAGCCGGCCAAGAACCAGGCTGTCACCAACGTCGACCGCACCATCCGCTCGGTCAAGCGCCACATCGGTACCGACTGGACCGTGGAGATCGACAGCAAGAAGTACACGCCGCAGGAGATCAGCGCGCGCACGCTGATGAAGCTGAAGCGCGACGCCGAGTCCTACCTCGGTGAGGAGATCACCGACGCGGTCATCACCGTGCCCGCGTACTTCGAGGACGCCCAGCGTCAGGCCACCAAGGAAGCGGGCCAGATCGCGGGCCTGAACGTGCTGCGCATCGTCAACGAGCCCACGGCCGCCGCGCTCGCGTACGGCCTGGACAAGGGCGACAAGGAGCAGACCATCCTGGTCTTCGACCTCGGTGGCGGCACCTTCGACGTCTCGCTGCTGGAAATCGGCGAGGGCGTCGTCGAGGTCCGCGCCACCTCCGGCGACAACCACCTCGGTGGTGATGACTGGGACGAGCGGGTCGTGCAGTGGCTGGTGGACAAGTTCAAAGGCAGCTCGGGCATCGACCTGACCAAGGACAAGATGGCCATGCAGCGGCTGCGTGAGGCCGCCGAGAAGGCCAAGATCGAGCTGAGCTCCTCGCAGAGCACCTCGATCAACCTGCCCTACATCACAGTCGACGCGGACAAGAACCCGCTGTTCCTCGACGAGCAGCTGACCCGCGCCGAGTTCCAGAAGATCACCTCGGACCTGCTCGATCGCACCCGTGCGCCGTTCCAGTCCGTGATCAAGGACGCGGGCATCAAGGTGTCCGACATCGACCACGTCGTGCTCGTCGGCGGCTCCACCCGGATGCCCGCCGTGTCCGAACTGGTCAAGGAAATGACCGGTGGCAAGGAGCCCAACAAGGGCGTGAACCCGGATGAGGTCGTCGCCGTCGGCGCCGCCTTGCAGGCCGGTGTGCTCAAGGGCGAGGTCAAGGACGTCCTGCTGCTCGATGTGACGCCGCTGTCGCTGGGCATCGAGACCAAGGGCGGCGTGATGACCAAGCTCATCGAGCGCAACACCACCATCCCGACCAAGCGCTCGGAGACCTTCACCACGGCCGACGACAACCAGCCTTCGGTGCAGATCCAGGTGTTCCAGGGCGAGCGCGAGATCGCCTCGCACAACAAGCTGCTCGGCTCCTTCGAGCTGACCGGCATCCCGCCCGCCCCGCGCGGCGTCCCGCAGATCGAGGTCACCTTCGACATCGACGCCAACGGCATCGTGCACGTGACCGCGAAGGACAAGGGCACCGGCAAGGAGAACACGATCAAGATCCAGGACGGCTCCGGCCTGTCCAAGGAGGAGATCGACCGGATGGTGAAGGACGCCGAGGCGCACGCCGCTGAGGACAAGGCCCGCCGCGAGGAGGCCGAGACCCGCAATCAGGCCGAGTCGCTGGTGCACCAGACCGAGAAGTTCATCAAGGACAACGAGGACAAGGTCCCGGCGGAGGTCAAGTCCAAGGTCGAGGCGGCCATCGGCGAGGCGAACGCGGCTCTCGCGGGCACCGATATCGCCGCGGTCAAGGCGGCTGTCGAGAAACTGGCGACCGAGTCCCAGGCGCTCGGCCAGGCGATCTACGAAGCGTCCGCCGCGGATGCCGCGGCCTCGGGCAACGGCGCGGCGGGCGCCGAGTCCGATGACCAGGTCGTGGACGCCGAGGTCGTGGACGAGCCGGTCGACACGGAGAAGAAGTGACACAGGGCAACTCCGAACAGGAGCCGATCACCGTCGTCGACAACCGGAAGATCGACCCGGAAACCGGTGAGATCCGGGAACCGGTCGTGGCCGCGGACACCGCCGCGGCCGGGCCCGGCCCGGATCTGGGTAACGGTGTACAGACCGACACGCTCGCCGACACCATCGGCGGCGAGCTTGCCGAGCGCACCGCCGATCTGCAGCGGCTGACCGCGGAGTACGCCAACTACCGGCGCCGGGTCGAGCGCGACCGCAAGGCCGCCATCGACACCGCCAAGGCGTCTGTGGTCACCGAACTGCTCGGCGTGCTCGACGATCTGGACCGCGCACGGGCGCACGGCGATCTGGAGTCCGGACCGTTGAAGTCGGTGGCCGACAAGCTGGCGACCGCGCTGCAGAAACAGGGCCTCGAGGAATTCGGTTCGGAAGGCGAGCCTTTCGACCCGACCCTGCACGAGGCCGTGCAGCACGAGGGCTCCGGACATGACCCGGTGATCGGCATCGTCATGCGCAAGGGCTATCGGTTCGGCGACCGGGTGCTTCGGCACGCGCTCGTCGGGGTGACCGACGGCGTATCCGATCTGGCGGCGACCCCCGATCAGCCGTCGGAAGAGGCATCGGACATTGATGCCGACACGAGCGATCGATAAGAACGCGAGAGGAGGAGATGCTCGGTGAGCCAACGGGAGTGGATCGAAAAGGACTTCTACAAGGAGCTGGGCGTTTCCTCCAGCGCCTCGCAGGATGAGATCAAGAAGGCGTACCGCAAACTCGCGCGCGACTTGCACCCGGACGCCAATCCCGGCGATACCAAGGCCGAGGAGCGGTTCAAGACCGTCAGCGAGGCGCATGCCGTGCTGTCGGATCCGGGCAAGCGCAAGGAGTACGACGACACCCGCAAACTCTTCGCGGGTGGCGGCGGTTACGGTCGCGGCGGGTTCACTCCCGGCGCGGGCGGCGGCTTCTCGCAGGAGTTCAACCTCGGGGACATCTTCGGCTCCGCGAACGCGGGCGAGGGTGGCCTCGGCGACCTGCTCGGCGGTCTGTTCAACCGGGGTGGCGGGCGGACCGCGAGCCGCCCCCGCCGCGGCGCCGACGTGGAGACCGAGACGACGCTCGGCTTCCGCGAAGCGGCGCAGGGCGTCACGGTTCCGCTGCGGATGACCAGTCCGGCGCCGTGCACCACCTGTCACGGCAGTGGCGCCAAGCCGGGGACCAGTCCGCGAGTCTGCCCCATCTGCAACGGAACCGGCATCGTCAGCCGCAACCAGGGTGCGTTCGGCTTCAGCGAGCCGTGCGACGACTGCCGGGGGACCGGCTCGATCATCGATGATCCCTGCGTCGACTGCCACGGCAGTGGTGTCCAGAACCGCACGCGCACCATCACGGTGCGGATTCCTCCGGGAGTCGGTGACGGGCAACGGATTCGGCTGGCCGGTCAAGGCGAGGCGGGGCTGCGCGGTGCGCCGTCCGGTGATCTGTTCGTCACCGTGCACGTCAGCCAGGACAAGGTGTTCGGCCGCAACGGCGACGACCTGACCCTGGTGCTTCCGGTCAGCTACAGTGAATTGGTACTGGGCACAACGGTGTCCGTACCCACACTGGAGGGGCGAGTCGGGGTGAAGGTTCCTCCGGGCACCGCTGAGGGTCGCATCCTGCGGGTGCGCGGCCGCGGTGTACCCAAGCGGGGCGGCGGCTCTGGTGACCTGCTGGTCACCGTCAAGGTCGCGGTGCCACAGAAGCTGGACGACGATGCCACCGAGGCGCTGAAGCGCTACCAGGAGGCGGAGAAGACCAGCGGGTTCGATCCGCGCGCGGGATGGGCAGGTGCGTGATGTCCACTGATCCGAAGAAGGCGTCCGGCGGGGCGCGCGCCGAGTTCTTCATGATCTCGGTGGCGGCCCAGCTCGCCGGCATGCACGCGCAGACCTTGCGCACGTATGACCGGCTCGGGCTGGTGTCGCCGCAACGCACTTCGGGCGGTGGACGGCGCTACTCGACGCGGGACGTAGAGTTGCTGCGCGAAGTGCAGCGGCTGTCCCAGGACGAGGGTGTCAACCTCGCGGGGATCAAGCGCATCATCGAACTGACCAATCAGGTGGAAGAGTTGAGTCAGCGGGTCGGCGAGCTATCGGCCGAGCTGGAGCGGCTGCGGGCGGGCTACCGGCCCGATCTCTCGCCGCCGCAACGCAGCACCGCATTGGTCGTTTGGAAGCCGCGCAACCGGCGCTGAGAATACCGGTACACCCGTAGGGCCCCCGGCCACGGATCGCGACCCGCGATTCGTGGCCGGGGGCTCGCTGCGTTGGGGGACAACGGTGTTTCAGAAGATAGCCGGTGGTAAACCAGAACATGCTACGCGGAAGCCGTGCCAGTTGCGGTATTTCGATGTCGACTCAACCGATGATTGTGAGCGTCGATCCGACGGCGGCTGTGGTGTCGGCTATCCGATGTGTTCTCCGCTCGACTGTTCGAGTGTTGCTTGAGAATCGCTACAACCGACCGACCGGGACGGAATTTCCTAAGCGGGCCTTGTGAATTGAGCGATGATGCGACCGAGTTTCCAGCGGATATCCCGTCTTCCAGTCGGTTTCTATGGCGTGTCTCGATTCAAATCCTCGTTTCCATGGAATTGCACTCGTGATGTTTACGCGGAAGATTCCGTTGCTGGCAAACCTCGTTTACACTTCTTTGGCATCGGCTGCTGTCGAGTGACCCGCAGCATGCACTCGCCGGCACGGTCTGTGTTCGAATGCGAAATGGGGTTGTGACACACATGGATTCGCGCACCATCGCTTTGATCAGAACGACATTCAAGGCGGTTGCTGCGGAGGAAGGGGGGTCGGAGAAACTGGCAAGATCGTTCTACGCGATCTTGTTCACGGACCACCCTCGAGTCCGCGATTTCTTCCCGGCCGCCATGGACGCCCAGCGAGATCGTCTGGTCAAGGCGTTCTCCTATGTGCTGGACCGGCTGGAGGAGCCCAGCAAGCTGCTCCCTTTCCTTGCCCAATTGGGTAGGGACCATCGCAAATACGGCGTGGAAGCCGAGCACTACCTCGCGGTGGCGACTTCGCTGAAAACCGCGGTGCAGGTATTCGCGGGTACCGAGATGTGGACCGATGAGGTCGATCGGGCCTGGGACGAAGGCTTGAAGGTCATCACCGACACGATGATCGGCGCCGCGGAGAAGGAGACGACGCCGTCGGTCTGGACCGGCACCGTCACCGAGCGTCGCGAGGTGCTGCGTAACCTCACCATCGTCCGGCTGCAACTGGACCAGCCCATGCGGTACGCCGCGGGTCAGTACGTGAGCGTGCAGATTCCGTCGCGGCCACGGATGTGGCGTTATCTCTCGCCCGCCGTGCCCGCGAACACCAACGGCGAGATCGAATTCCACATCCGCGGCGTGCTCGGCGGGTGGGTCAGTTCGGCCATCGTCGGGCAGACCGCCGTCGGCGACCAGTGGTTACTCGGTTCGCCGCTCGGCGGTCTCGGCATCCCGCGCAATGCCAAGCGCAAGATGCTGATGATCGGTTGCGGGACCGGCCTCGCGCCGCTGCGCGCACAACTCATGGCAATGGCGCTGCGGCGGATCAACCCGAAGGTGCATTTGTTTGTGGGTGGTCACCATCCGTGTGACCTGTACGACCTGGAGACGCTGAGCAACCTGGCCGTGGCCAACCGCTGGCTGACCGTCACACCGGTCACCGAACTCGACGAAAACCCATGGTGGCATGGCGAACACGACGAGACCGCGCGGCCATGGCCAGGTCTGGAGCCGCGGGTTACCGGCCAGATCGGCAAAATCGTCTCGAGCTTCGGCGCCTGGGCCGACCGCGATGTGCAGATCGTGGGTGCGCCGTCGATGGTGCAAACCACGAAGTTCCGGTTGATGGCGGCCGGAACCCTCGCCAAAAACATCCGGCACGATCCGTTGTATTGAATCGTGACCGGCGGGCCGCAGACCGCGCTCGATGGTCTCGCGCGGTGTGCGTCAGGTGTGGTGCGGCCGGTTCAGATTCCCTCGAATTGGATTCGCTCCGGCGGGGTGCCTATGTCGACAAGCCGTTCGACGGTCGCGCGTGTCATGGCGGGCGACCCGCAGACCAGCACCTGATGGTTGCGGAACGCGCCGTGCGATCCGAGTACGTCGGCGAGTGTTCCGTAGAGCAAGTCGTCGGGTTGAAAGCCGATGTCTACCCTGGACTGCTCGTACCACTCATCGACCCAACCCGGGTCGCTCGGGCTCTCCACCACGGGAACCACCGTGAGCCAGGGCAATTCGCCGGCCAGCAGGCACAGCATGTCCGCGGCGTACAGGTCGCGTGGTGATCGTCCGCCGATGAACAAGTACGTGGGCGGCGGGTCGGTCTTGCGGGCCAACTCGAGGATCTGCGCGCGCATCGGCGCCAATCCCGTTCCGCCCGCGATCATCACTACCTCGTCGCCCTCCGGATCCACCGTGAACGCGCCGAGTGGAGCGCCGATACGCCACTCGTCGCCGGGCTTGGTGTCGGCCACGATCGTGCCGCTGCACCAGCCGCCCGGCACGGTGCGTACGTGGAATTCCAACTTGCCATCCAACGAAGGCGGCAGTGCCGGTGAGAGCCTGCGCCGCACGCCGGGCTGCTGTGGCACCCGCACCTCGACGGACTGACCCGCGGCGAACGGTACGAACTCGCCGATCAGACGGATCACCGCGAGGTCGTGGCGCAGCCGATGATGACCGACGACGGTCGAGGTCCATTCGGGCGCCTGATACGCACCGTTACCGAGCATGCTCGGATCCCCCACCGGGGCCTCCTTCATTCACACAGGGTCGCAACTGATGATCTGCTCCGGCGTACCGACCGCCATGAGCGCGCGCCGGGTGTCCGCGATCATCCGCGCCGACCCGGCGATCTGGATCTGCCGGTCCGCCCACGCGCCGAAGCTCGCGACCACGGCGCCAAGATTACCGATCAAGCGCCGATGCATGCCGTACGGTGCGTCCTGGGGCGGATGCGGATACCACCAGGGGTTGGTCTTCTGCTCGCACACCGGCACGATGGTGAGCCACGGGTTGCTCTGCGAGAGCTGCCACATGTTCTCGACGTCGTACAGATCGCAGGGGTAGCGACCGCCGATGAAGAAGTGCACGCGAGGGTTGATGCCGCGCTGCCCCATTTCGATCAGCTGGGCCCGCAACGGGGCGATGCCGGTGCCCGCGCCGATCATCAGCACGTCACGGCCGCTGTCCCGGTCGACGTGCAATCCACCGAGCGGGGCAGCGATCCGCCACCGGTCGCCGACCCTGGTCTCCTGGACGATCGCGGGGCTGACCCAGCCGCCGCGGATCTTGCGCACGTGGAACTCGATCTCGCCATACGGGTTGGACGGGATCGCGGGCGAGAAGTACCGCCACATCTTCGGTCGCTGTGGCAGCGTGACCGGCAGATACTGCCCGGCCTGGTAGGGAATCGGCTCGTCGGACTGCAGGCGCACGATGGCCAGGTCCTCCAGTACCCGGCGATGGCCGACCACCGTCGCCATCCAGTACGGCCGGGATTTGTCGGAATTGGCGCCGATCGCCATGGACGCGGAGATCAAAATGGTGATGTCGCGCCAGCCTTCTTCCAGGCCGCGGTGCCAGGCCCCGCCGTTGTACGCGCGGAAAGCGGCGAGTAGCGCACGGCCCGCCATGTCGTAGTGCGTTGCTTCGACGCCGTACTTGCGGTGATCGCGGGCGAGCTGCTCGAGGAACTTCTGGGCCCGGTCCCAGTCCTCCAGATGGTCGAGCACGTATTGGATCGCCGTGGCGATGCGTTTGGGCTGCATTTCCATCGCGGGTGGGAACAACTCCCGCAGCCGCGGATCCTCGGCGAACAGATGACCGTAGAACGCACTGACCAACCGCTCGGGTCCGTTCGGCGACTCGATCACCGAACGGAAATTGGCGCGGACCAGCGCAGCCGAACGCGCATCCACGACGCGGAGCTTCCTTTCCCTCAGTTCTGCCCGGAGACTTTATCCGTTACCGGCGGTCCTCCGCCGACAAGTATCCCCGAAAATCCCGTGGTCGTGTGGGTATGGCAGTAAGACCGGACACACGGTAATCGGTGAGCCAGCGGTGCAGGACGCTGGCCTGTTCTGCACGATGCCGCCGACTTGTCGCCCCCGGACGGGTGCGGCATCGCATGCGGCGGAGTAACTCGGTGCAGCCGATCAGCCCCCGCCGCCCAGGCGGACCGCGGGTACGACCTGCTCGGTATAACGACGGATCTGCTCTACGGGTTCCCCCTCGGTCGGCCAGAAGACGAAGCCGTCGACGCGCTGGTCACGGTGTAGTGCGAGCAGATCCTCGACCCACCGTTCGGGCGGACCCTCCAGGAAGCCATTGTCGGAGCCGTCGGCGGTGATCGTCCCGGACACGTTGTATACCCGACGCACCGTCCGCGGGTCCCGACCTGCCGCCGCGGCGGCATCGTCGATCCGCCTACCGGCCGCGGCAAGATACGCCGGCGGCGCCCATGCGGCCGAAGGGAGCCAGCCGTCGGCGAGACGGCCGGTCAGTTCCAGCATGCGCGGGCCTTTGGCGCCCACCCAGATACCGGGGTTGTGCCGCGGTCGAGGGCCTGGGTGCGCTCCGCCGAGCGCGTAGAACTCGCCCGGAACGCGGACCGATCGTTCGTCGCTCCACAGCGCGCGGATCACCGCGATCGCCTCGGCGAGGGCACGCACCGATTCGCCGCGGGTCCGCCGCGGCCCGCCCATTCCCGCGATCGCATCCCAGAACGCGCCCGCGCCGAGGCCGAGCTGGATCCGACCGTTACTGATGATGTCGAGCGAGGCCACCGCTTTCGCGAGCACCGCGGGATTGCGCAGTGGAAGATTCACGACGTCGGGGAACAGGCTCACCCGTGTGGTCTGGGCCGCGAGGGTGGTGATCAGCGTCCAGGTGTCCAGGAACCGGCGTTGGTAAGGGTGGTCCTGGACGCCGATCAGGTCCAGTCCGGAGGCGTCGGCGTAGGCGGTCAGTTCCACGAGCTGCTGGTAGTTGTCGGCCTCCGGGATCAGAAACAGGCCGAATTCGACTGGCCGGGTGCTCATCACACACCTCCGGGCGTTTGCGCGGGAAGTTGCCGTTCACTTGGCGCCGGGTGGCCCGCAAACTCTCAGATGGTGAGCACGGTCTTGCCGCGGGCGCCGGACGCGCCGATGACCGCGGGCCCCTCCGCGAGCGGGACGGTCGCGTCGATCGGCACCACCAGGTCGCCGTCGGCGACGCGCTGCAGGAGCCGAGCCAATTCCGGCGCGCGGGCCGTGGACTCGAGATTGCCGCCCTTGATGTCCCTGGCACGCAACACGTCCTCGTCGGCGGAGCCGATGGTGGAATACACGGTGCCGCCGCCGCGTACCAGCGCGGTGAGGGTGGTGAGCGCCGTCGGCGGGCTCACCAAATCGAACAGGATATCGATACCGTCGGGATATCGGGCGGCGAGCTGGTCACCGATCGGCCCGGCGGTGTAGTCGACGGTCTCGGCGGCGCCGAGTCGGGTCATCCGGTCGGCGCCGGCGCCGCGCGCGGTCGCGATGACGTGTGCGCCCGCGATATTGGCCAGTTGCACGAGGAATGAGCCGACGCCGCCGGTGGCGCCGACGATCAGTACGGTCTGGCCGGGTCGGATCCCGGTGGCGTCCACGAGGTCCTGCGCGGTGCCGCCGGCGGTCGGTAGCGCCGCTGCCGCGGCGGTCGGCACACCGGCCGGAATCGGTACCAGGGTGGCGTCTTCGGGGACCACCGCATACTCGGCGAAGCTGCCGTGGCCGGCGGGCGGCGTGCGGAACTTGCCGACCACCCGGTCGCCGACCGCGAACCGGTGGACGCCGGAACCGAGCGAGTCGATGGCGCCCGCGCCGTCCACCCCGAGGATCATCGGAAAGTCGTGCGGCAGTGTGTCGTTCAGGAAACCGGTAGCCATCCGTTGGTCGAACGGATTTACTCCGGCGGCCGCGAGCTGCACCCGTACGGTGCCCGGTCCGGGTTCGGGCATCGGCATGTCGGCCACCTCTGGCGTCGCTCCGAACTTCCGTACCACGATCGCGCGCATCTGTTCGCTCCTTGATTCGGGCTGAAGAGGGATGCATCACAACTGACGGGCCGTGGTCATCGTAGGCGTCCGGAGGGCGCCGACGGGGCGATTCATCACATTCCACCGGGTCACGGCGTAGCGTTCGACCTGATCAGGCGGCGTGGAATGGACGCATGACCGGCTCGGCCGAGGGGATCGAACTTGAGCGGAACAGACTCAACCTTTCCAGCGTTGGACGGTAAGAACGGCGCCGGGCAATGTGGCGCGAGGACTTCGGTGGATCGGATCGACCGAACGCGCTCGGTGTCGGGAAACGACTAGTAGGAAGGTGACTCGTGGACTCGTTCAATCCCACCACCAAGACTCAGGCGGCCTTGACCGCCGCCCTGCAGGCAGCTTCCGCCGCGGGCAACCCGGAGATTCGTCCGGCGCACTTGCTGGTGGCATTGCTGGATCAGACCGACGGTATCGCGGCGCCGCTGCTGAAGGCGGTCGGCACGGATCCGGCAACCGTGCGGCGCGAGGCGCAGGACATCGTGGACCGGCTGCCGCGGGCGACCGGCGCCACCACCACCCCGCAGCTCGGCCGCGAGGCCCTTGCCGCGATCACGGCGGCCCAGCGCCTCGCGACCGAGCTGGGTGACGAGTATGTCTCCACCGAGCACGTCATGGTCGGTCTCGCCGAGGGCGACTCGGACATGACAATGCTGCTCACCAAGTACGGCGCCACCGCGGATGCGCTGCGGCAGGCGTTCACCTCGGTCCGCGGCAGTGCCCGGGTGACCAGCCCCGATCCGGAGGGTAGCTACCAGGCGCTGGAGAAGTACTCCACCGACCTCACCGAGGCCGCGCGGTCCGGCAAGCTCGATCCGGTGATCGGCCGGGACACCGAAATCCGTCGTGTGGTGCAGGTGCTGAGCCGTCGCACCAAGAACAACCCGGTGCTGATCGGCGAGCCCGGCGTCGGTAAGACCGCGATCGTCGAGGGCCTTGCCCAGCGCATCGTGGCAGGCGATGTCCCGGAGTCGTTGCGCGGCAAATCCGTTGTCTCGCTCGACCTCGGCGCCATGGTCGCGGGCGCGAAGTATCGCGGTGAATTCGAAGAGCGGCTCAAGGCAGTGCTGGAGGACATCAAGAACAGCGCTGGGCAGATCATCACGTTCATCGATGAGCTGCACACCATCGTCGGCGCGGGCGCCACCGGAGAATCGGCGATGGACGCGGGCAATATGATCAAACCGATGCTGGCCCGCGGTGAGTTGCGCATGGTCGGTGCGACCACGCTGGAGGAGTACCGCAAGCACATCGAGAAGGACGCCGCCCTGGAGCGGCGCTTCCAGCAGGTACTGGTCGGTGAACCGTCGGTGGAGGACACCATCGGCATCCTGCGTGGCATCAAGGAGCGCTACGAGGTGCACCACGGTGTGCGGATCACCGACTCCGCGCTGGTAGCGGCGGCGACCCTGTCGGACCGCTACATCACCGCACGGTTCCTGCCGGACAAGGCGATCGATCTGGTCGACGAATCGGCCTCGCGGCTGCGCATGGAGATCGACTCGCGTCCGGTGGAGATCGATGCGGTCGAGCGCGCGGTGCGCCGCCTGGAGATCGAAGAGGTCGCGCTGGGCAAGGAGACCGACGAGGCGTCCAAACAGCGACTGGTCAAGTTGCGTGCCGAACTCGCCGACGCCCGCGAGAAACTCAACCAACTGACGACCCGCTGGCAGAACGAGAAGAGCGCGATCGACCAAGTCCGTGTGCTCAAAGAGGAACTGGACTCGCTGCGCGGGGCGTCCGAGCGCGCTGAGCGCGATGGCGACCTCGGTAAGGCGGCTGAACTGCGCTACGGTCGGATTCCCGCGCTGGAGAAGCAGCTCGCCGAAGCCGAGAGAACATCGGCGGCAGCGGCTGACGGCGAAGTGATGCTCAAGGAGGAGGTCGGTCCGGACGACATCGCCGAGGTGGTGTCCGCGTGGACCGGCATTCCGGTCGGCAAGATGCTCGAGGGGGAGACGCAGAAACTGCTGCGTATGGAGCAGGAACTCGGCCGACGCGTGGTCGGCCAGTCCGAAGCGGTACAGGCGGTTTCCGACGCGACGCGCCGGGCGCGCGCCGGCGTGGCCGATCCGAACCGGCCGACCGGTTCGTTCATGTTCGTCGGCCCGACCGGCGTCGGCAAGACCGAGTTGGCCAAGGCATTGGCGGACTTCCTGTTCGACGACGAACGCGCCATGGTCCGGATCGACATGAGCGAATACAGCGAGAAGCACGCGGTCGCCCGGTTGGTCGGCGCGCCGCCCGGCTACGTCGGGTACGACCAGGGTGGCCAGCTCACCGAGGCGGTGCGCCGCCGGCCGTACACCGTGGTGCTGTTCGACGAGATCGAGAAGGCGCACCCTGATGTGTTCGACATCCTGTTGCAGGTGCTCGACGAGGGCAGGCTCACCGACGGACAAGGTCGCACGGTGGACTTCCGCAACACCATCCTCATCCTGACCTCCAACCTGGGTGCTGGCGGCGATCGCGAGTTGATCATGAACGCAGTGCGTTCGGCGTTCAAGCCGGAATTTCTCAATCGCCTCGACGACGTGGTCATGTTCCACGCGCTCGACGAGGAGCAGTTGGAGAGCATCGTCGACATTCAACTCGACCAGCTGCAGAAGCGGCTGTCGCAGCGCAGACTGAAGCTGGACGTCAGCGATTCGGCCAGATTCTGGCTGGCCGTACGCGGTTACGATCCCGTCTACGGCGCCCGCCCGCTGCGCAGGCTGATCCAGCAGGCCATCGGCGACACCCTCGCCAAGGAACTGCTCGGCGGCGAAGTCGGCGACGGCGACACGGTGAAGGTGACCGTCAGCCCCGGCGGCGAAGGCCTGATCGTCGGGCGATGAGACTGGCGCAGGTGTGTTCTGCGCCTTCGCCGTTCACCCCCCGGTACGGGTGATCGTTCCGCGGCTGCTGGGCGCGCAGGGCCGCCGTGCTTCGAATAGGTGCTCGAAGCACGGCGGCCGACTGGTCGGATCAGTCTGCGAGATCGGCGAAGGCATCCTTCAGCCACCGCGGACCGTCGACCCGACGGACGTACCTGAGCGGACTGGATCCGTTGGCGGATTTCTTGCGCGGATCCGCGCCCCGCTCGCGAAGCAGCCGGACAGTCTGTTCGCCGGACCACGCGCTGGTGACCGCCGTGAGAAGCGGGGTGCGTCCGGAACTGTCGCGAGCATCGATATCGGCGCCCGCATCCAGGAGCAGGCGAAGCACCTCGGGGTTGTCGTACTGCGCGGCCAGGTGCAAGGGAGTGTGACCGTCGCGGTCGCGATCGCTGGGGTCCTGTCCGCGTCTGAGCAGTTGCGCGACCAGTTCCGGATTTTCGTCAGCCGCGGCGTAGTGCAACGCGATTCGGCCGAACTCGTCGCGGGTCGTGTCCGTCGACCTGCCCGACTTCGCCGACTCGTTCATCAGCTCTCCCGTGCCAGTTCGTGTCGGTGGCTCTGGTTGCCCGGCGCGTCCTCGATACGATAAAACCTGGGTTGGTTCACATGGGCGACAAGTTCGTCCCACGTCCAATCCTTCCCCTCTCTTCCCCGAGTTCGATGAAAGTCACGAATATCCTTCTTGGCGCTCTCGCGTATGCGATGCCATTCGTGACCGGGCATATGGCCGACGTTCGGTCGGCTGTCCACCGGGAACCGCCAGCCTTCCGGATCGAGGAAGTACCAGCCCCGTTCGTCCTGAGGTAGTTGCGTAATCCGTGGGTTGTCATAGCGGCCGCTGACCGGGACCAATACGTTCTCGTCGGTCGCGCTGACGAAGAATTCCCGCCCATCCACTGTGTGCTTGCGCGTCGATTCGCGCACCGCCTGCACAGTCGTTTTCGTCAGTGCCGGCCGTTCGTTGCGCCGCAGGCGCAACTCGGTGTCGCTCAGCCCGCCGTGAAACCATGGATCGTTCTCCAGCAAGGTGGTTATCGAGCCGCGACCTTCCAAAATCGGCGATGCGGCGGCGGCAGGCGCGCGCTCGTTCATGTCGAACCCGATCGGGTCCGCATTGTCCACATCCGCCTGCGGCCACGCTCTTGCCGCCTGACCCGCCCCACCGGCGACGTCGCGAATCGGGTCCTCGACTCCGATTCGAACCGCCTTCCTGCTGCGCTCCACCGTCGTCGCCGCTACCTCTCGGAACATGCGGACCAGGGCGTCGTCCCATATCACCATCTCGGAGGGAAGCGGAAGAGCCGATCGAAATCCTCGTTACCTGGAGCGGCGGCGCAGGCTTTCGATTCATCAGGAGCGCGTGCGAGAGAACTGTCGGCCGGGCGCGGGGAGGCGTGGTCAGCCGGGGCGGAACCGAACCGGTCGGTGCTGGTATCCCGCGGTGGCGTGCCGATCGAGGACAACTGTCTCGCGGCGCCGGGCATGACCGAATTTTACCCGGGCGGGTCTGGTCTGGTCAGGCCCCAATAAGCCGCGGCTACTACGGAATTCGTCGAGTGCCCACGTATTCACGCAGCTCGACCGCATCCCTGCCGCGGCGTCCGCGCGGTACCGCCGAGGCGCTATCCACACGGGAGCAAGGCTTTTCGAAGGGGCCGCCCGCGAGCCTCGGGAACGCCCACCCCCGAGCAGGTGTGGCACGTGCGTCGATCCAGCCGAGGACGCGGTGTCTCGAAGGCATGAGGTTTCCGACACGCCGCGCTGTGGGCCAGGCAAAACGTGCAGAGCCTACCCTGGAGGTCATGACCAACCCGAACGATCCGTGGGGACAGCGGCCGGATGATGCCCCGACCGAGCACCTGGGTCCGCCGGGCGAGTCCGGGTACGGTGACCCGCTGCGTACCACGGCGTACACCGAGCCGTACAGCACCGGCGCGCCTTCGGACTATCCCGCGACGGCGCAGTACGGGACGTGGGCGCCGCCGGGGCCGAACGCCACCCGCGAGATTCCGCCCTACGACGCGCACTGGGCTGGCTACCAGACCGGTTACGGCGACAGCTCGGCGGCGCCGCCCGACGCGGCCGCGCCGTATATCGGCCAACCGCCGCGACCGCCGCGGCGCAACACCGGGCTGTTGATCGCACTCGGCATCGGTGTCGTGCTGTTGATCGGCGCGATCGGCGTGGTGGCCGGTGCGTTGCTCGGCGGCCGTGATTCGTCCCCGACGAACACCGCGGGCGCCTCCTCGGCGCCGACCACGAGCCGGACGGCGCCCGGTGCCCGTACTGGTAAGCCGAGCGTGCCCGGCCTCGGCAATGCCGATGGGCTCGGGGCGACCATGGGGACCATCGCCGCCAACGACGGGGGGACACTGACAGTCAGCGCGATGACCGGCAGCATCATTACCGTGCGCACCGACTCGAACACCACGGTGATCGCGATGTCGGGTGCCAAGGTATCCGATCTGGCCACCGGTGAGATCGTGCTCATCCAGGGCGACAAGGCCGCGGACGGGTCCATTCAGGCGAAGATCATCGTCAGTGTATCGATGCCGGGAGGCGGACGATGAGCGACCCGACGCGTCACGATCAGCTGCTACCGGAGAGCTGCCCCGCCTTCGCTCGGCCCGGCGCGGGGCCAATGACGGACTATGTCCGGCTGCTCCTATTAGGCTAGGCGGCGATGACGGCAATATGGTTCGGGTTGGCGGCGATCGCGCTCGTGGGCGCGATCGTGTTGCTGTATTTCGATCGGATCCAGCGGCAGCGGACCGGTCACGCGCGGCAGGTCTGGGCGAAGTCCCAGAGCTATACCTACGTGTCGGTGGAGCCTGCGCTTCCCGCGACGTGGCGGCGTGGCGCACTGGTCAAACTGGGCTATCTCTCCGCGGTCGACGTGGTCTCCGGCATTCGCAAAGGCGAGAAGTTCGTGCTGTTCGATCTGGAGGACTCCGCGACGCTGGTCGCGGTTCGCCGCCAGATCGGCTCGGACATCGACGTCGATATGCGGCTGAAGACCGCGTCCCCGCCCAAGGATCACGATCTGGAACTGCTCGGCGCCATCGGCGATCGGGTGGTTTTCGCGACCAACCCCGAAATCGCCAGGCACGCGGTCGATCAGCGCATGGTCGCCTTCATCGAGGCACTGCCCGACACCGTGCAGATGCTGTGGAGCGAGGGTAACTGGACGCTGGGCATGCTGTCGGTCGGCACCGCCGCTCGGGACTGGGAGACCGCGATCGATGCGGTGCTTCGGCTGTCCGGCCTGCTGCACGTGCTTCCCCCGGTCAGCGAACCGCGCTTCGACGGTGGCGGGCACGATCCCGGCCGTCCGCGCCCCCGTGGCCGCCAGCATCCCGAAGATCAGGATGGCTTCGAGGACGAGGCGGCGGCCGGTGCTGCCAGGCCGCAGCCCCCACGAGTGCGCAAGGACGAGCACGACGCGCAGTCATCCGCGGAAACCTCCCACGAGAAACGCTTCGAGGAGGAGCGTTCGCCGCTCGCCGCCGCGGATGACTCGGGGTCGGAGCCCACGCGGCGCCCCTCGCTGGCGGTGGTGCCGAATACGCGGGTTCGGGGGCGCGAAGACCGCTGGTCGGCCGAGGAGAATCGGCGCGAGACGGACAACCGCCCGCCGCGGGCGGAGCACGACCATGTGGTGACGGGAGATCGATCGGACGCGAAGCCCGAGTCATCGGGCGCGGACCGCCCAGCCGACCCGCCCGGCGGCCCCTTCCATCCAGGTTTCCGTCCCTATCAGGGCCCCGTACCGAAGTGAGCGGCTGCGCTCAGCCCGTAGCCGCCACCGCACGCCTTCGATCGACCGGGCGGTCATGACCGAGCAGTCGCATCCCCGCCTACCCGGCGCCCTCCGACCGGTCGCCTTGATCACGGGACCCACCTCGGGCATCGGTCGTAGTTACGCGACCAGGCTTGCCTCACTCGGCTACGACTTGGTGCTGGTTGCCAGAGACGAGCCGCGCCTCGCTGCGCTCGCTACCGCGCTGGATCATCGGTTCGGTACGCGCTCGCAGCTGCTCGTCGCGGATCTCGCGCGACAGTCCGATCGTGCGCGAGTCGCGGCCCGACTGGACGACGGTGTGGAATTCCTGGTCAACAATGCGGGATTCGGGCACTCCGGCGAGTTCTGGACGCTGCCGCCGGAACTGTTGCAGGCGCAGCTGGATGTCAACGTCACGTCGGTGATGCAGCTCACCAGAGCCGCGCTGCCACCGATGATCGCCGCGGCTACCGGCAACATCGTCAACGTGAGCAGTGTCGCGGGCCTGATTCCTGGACGGGGCTCGACGTATGCGGCGTCCAAGGCCTACGTCGTATCCTTCACGGAAGGGCTGGCCGGAAGATTGGCCGGTACCGGAGTCAGGGTTCAGGCCCTGTGCCCGGGATTCGTGCACACGGAATTCCATGAGCGGGCCGGTATCGAGATGTCGTCGCTGCCGAAAGCGCTGTGGCTGAGTGCCGACCAGGTGGTCGCCGGCTCGCTGACCGATCTGGAGAAAGGCCGGGTACTGAGCGTGCCCGGTATGCAGTACAAAGCGCTCACCACCGTCGCCGGAATGATCCCGCGGACTCTGGCGGCCCGACTGAATCGCGGCCTGTTCGCCGCACGCGAAAGGACTCGAGAATGACCGATCAGGTGATCACCGACGACCGGGCCAGGTTGGCCGCGCTGGTGCGCGAACTGGCCGTGGTGCACGGCAGGGTCACGCTGTCCTCGGGCAAGGAGGCCGATTACTACGTCGACCTGCGCCGTGCGACCTTGCATCACAGCGCGGCCCCGCTGATCGGCACACTGCTGCGCGAGCTGGTCGCGGACTGGGATTTCGACGCCGTCGGCGGGCTGACCATGGGCGCCGACCCAGTCGCGATGGCCGTGATGCACGCACCCGGTCGCCCGATCGACGCCTTCGTGGTCCGTAAAGCCGCCAAGACGCACGGCATGCAGCGTCAGATCGAGGGCCCGGACGTCGTGGGGAAGCGGGTCCTGGTCGTCGAGGACACCACCACGACCGGAAACTCGCCGCTGACCGCGGTGCGCGCGCTGCGTGCGGCGGGTGCCATCGTGGTCGGCGTCGCCACTGTCGTCGACCGAGAAACCGGCGCGGACCAGGTGATCGCCGCGGAGGGGTTGGAATACCGCTCGATCCTCGGACTCGTGGATCTCGAGCTGGGATAGCCTGGATGCTGGTCTGATTATTCGAGAAGGTGAAGGGTCGTGTGAGTCACCAGTGGTGAGCATTGCAGTCAACACGAGTCGCGAAAATGTTGCGATGCTCGGAATCGGGGCTTACCGGCCCAAGCGCCTCGTCAGCAACGCCGAGGTGTGCGAGGTACTGGACTCCACCGACGAGTGGATTTTCGAGCGCACCGGCGTCCGTAATCGGCGCTGGATCAGCGATGACGAGACGCTGCGTTCCATCGCCGCGGCGGCCGGCGAGCGCGCGATCGTCAACAGCGGCATCGACCGGTCGAAGATCGGCACGTTGATCTTGGCCACGTCGAGCTGGCTCACCCTCACCCCGCACGGTGCGCCGTCGGTCGCCCACGACATCGGTTTGAACGGAATCGCCGCGTTCGACCTGACGTCCGGGTGTGGCGGTTTCGGGTACGGCTTGGGCGTTGCCGCCGACCTGATCCGGGCCGGTTCCGCCGAATACGTGCTGCTCATCGGCGCCGAGACGATGACGGTCGGGTTGGATCCCACCGACCGCGGTACCGCCATGATCTTCGGTGACGGCGCGGGCGCGGTGATCGTCGGGCCGAGCGAGGAGAACGGCATCTCGCCGACGGTGTGGGGCAGCGATGGCGAGAACGCGGCCGCGATCAAGCAGGATATCGACTTCCTCGAGTACATGCACCGGGCGCAATCCATGCAGGGCCTCGACCCGGAGGTCGACCCGGTGGGCCGGATGTCGCTGCGGATGGAAGGCCCGCGCGTGTTCCGCTGGGCCGCGGTCACGCTGCCGAGGGCGCTGTCGACCGCGCTCGAGGTGTCCGGTGTCGCCATAGCGGACATCGAGGTGTTCGTGCCGCATCAGGCCAATGCCCGGATCAACGAGCTGATGAAGAAGAACCTCGGCCTCGCCGACGAGGTCCCGATGGCCAACGACATCGAGAACACCGGCAACACCTCGGCCGCCTCGATTCCGCTCGCGATGGAGGAGATGCTGGTCTCCGGCAGGGCCAAGGGCGGCCAGACCGCGTTGCTGCTCGGTTTCGGTGCGGGTCTGAGCTATGCCGGCCAGGTCGTCACGCTGCCGCCCGCCCCAGCCGAGCCGAGTTTCTAGCCGATGCGCCCGTTGCGAGCCGCATTTCTCGCCGCGGCGGCCGTGACCGTCTACGGCGCCGTCACCGGGCGGGCAAAGGCACAGTGGCTCGCGAAACCGCTGCTGATGCCGCTGCTCGCAGCTGACGTCGCCACCGCGGGCAGCTCGTTGGCGCCTGTTGAGCGCACCGTCTTGATCGGGTCGCTCGGGGCGGCGACAGTGGGGGACATCCTGCTCATCGACCCGGACGACGACCGGCGGCTGATCGCGGGCGCCTCGTCGTTCGCGGTCATGCAAGCCGGCTACTCGACACTGTGGTGGCGGATGGGCGGTCGACCTACCGCCGAGGTCGTGGCGCCGCGTTTGACCGCATGGCTCTGCGCGGCCGGGTTGCTGCGGGCAAAAGCGCCATCGGTGGCCGCGCCGCTCGCGGCGTACGGCGTCACGCTGGGGACCGCCGCTGTGCTGGCCTCGGATCCCACGCTGGCGCCCGCGGCGAGAAACATTGCCGGCGTGAATGTTCCCGGCGCGGATCCACGCAGTCGACTGGGACTCGGTGCGCTGCTGTTCACCGTCTCCGATGGACTCATCGTGCTGCGGCGGTTGTTCGCGCGTGGTCAGCGTGCCCGCCGGGTGACCGAGGGTGCGATCCTGGCGACCTACGCGGCCGCTCAATATCTGCTCGCCGACCCGAAGGCGCATGGGAAGGTGGCCGTTCCGGCCACGGTCACAGCATCAGAATGATGCGATCCCGGTTCGCTGGATCGACGCGGATCGAGATGGTCTCGCCGACCGCGAGCCGGGCGGTATCCGCCGGTGTCACATCGAAAATGACGGTTCCCCGGTAACTTTCGGAACCCGGCACGGTCAACGCCAGATCCAGCTCGGTGAGTTCGCTGTGATGGTCGGTGCGCTGCAACGGATGCACGCCTTCGACGGTCGCCCAGCCTTCCAGGCCATGTCGACACAGTCGCCGGTCCGCCTTCGACGGGCGCCCCGCCAGGATCATCCCGATCCCGATGCACGAACCGAACAGCCCGACCAGCGCGACGACCTGATACGGCGCGGTCCCCGGGGGCGTCCGGTCCACCACCCACCCCAGCCACAACGCGAGCAATACCAGGTACCCGGCCGTTACCCCGAGCACCGTGCGCAATATCCGCGCGTGATCCATACCAGCCTCCACCCCGACTGCCGTACCTCCAGAATAGGCGCGTAGCGGCGGGAAATCGGCGCTAAGGGGCGACACGATTGCTGGTCAATGCGGCGATGTCGATCGTGATCGGGGTCCCGGCGAGATCCAGCGTCGCTCGCTCACTGTGTTCGGCCACCAGTTCGTAATTACCGTCGATCAGGTGGTAGCCGATCAGGCTGGCCGGCTCGTCGAGATCGACCAGCCAGTAGTAGCGGATGCCGGCGTCGGCATACTCGAAGAATTTCGCGACTCGATCGGTGCGCTTGGATCCGACCGAAAGGATTTCGACGGCCAACAGAATATCGACTGCTTTCCAGCGAGCCAGGTTGGCGTCGATACCTGCTGTGGGCACGGCAAGTACGTCGGGAACGCGAATGGTCGGGTACGGCCCCGAGTCGATCACCACTTCGGATTCGGTGAGCACGCCATGACTGAGCGGTAGTTGTGGTTCCAACTGCGCGGCAAGGCGCCAGATCGCGCGCTGATGGTGCGACACCGGCCTCGGTGACACGACAAGAACCCCCTCGACGAGCTCGTAGCTGCGGCTGCTGTCTTCGGGCAGCGCGATCCAGTCCTCCAGGGTCAGCAGATGATCAGGCCATTGCACTTCGACGGTCATCGCTTCCTCCCTCCCCACACGGATACCGCGTGTGGTCAGTCTCGCACAGGTAGCTGACACAACAGCTCGAACTCGGCCCTCGAGTCGCGATGCCCGCCTCCTCGTGGTGATGGCGGTGTTCGAGGGCGGCAGGTCGAGTTCGATGCAGATGTCGCCTCCCGTTCTGGGTGCTGTGGCTCGGAATTAGCATCGTCGACGTGAGTTACCCAGTGCCGGACACGGCGGAACAGGACCTACCCGGGCCGACGGAGTGGGGCGCGCATCCGCATGGCGTCGGACCGTGGGTGGACGAGCACGCCGAGCCGCCGCCGGACGATGCGCGCCTGGACCCTGAGCTGCTGGCCCGCGGCGACCGTCGCAATGTGGTCGATGCGTACCGGTACTGGACCCGCGAGGCGATCGTCGCCGATATCGACCGGCGTCGCCACCCGTTCCACGTCGCGATCGAGAACTTCGGTCACGACGCGAACATCGGCACCGTGGTCCGTACCGCGAATGCCTTCGCCGCCGCGGCCGTACACATCGTGGGTAGGCGCCGGTGGAATCGCCGCGGCGCCATGGTGACCGATCGCTACCAGCACATCGAACACCACGCGGACATCGGAGAACTGCTGGGTTTCGCCGAACGCACCGGTCTGACGGTGGTTGCCGTCGACAATGTGCCCGGCTCGATCCCGCTGGAGACGGCCGCGCTACCGCGTACCTGCCTGCTGCTGTTCGGTCAGGAAGGTCCGGGTGTCACCGAGCACGCCAAAGACGCCGCGACGATGACGGTGTCGATCGCGCAGTTCGGTTCCACCCGCAGTATCAACGCCGGCGTGGCCGCCGGGATCGCGATGCACGCGTGGGTCCGTCAACACGCCGACCTCACGACGGCGTGGTGAGTTCGCAGGTCGGCCCGCGCCGTGAACCGGAGATCTTCCTGCGATGGGCGGCGCCGGAACGATTTCACATCACTTTCGTAACAAATCGGGCGCGTAAATATGTCCGGTCCTGGCACCATTGATCCATGACCTCGCGGAGCGACGATATCGAGGTGGCGCGCGCGCAGCGCGGGGATCGGCCCCCGCCGTCCGCGGCACCGCGTCCGCCGGCCCGTTGTGCACACTCGGGCAGCAACGCCGTCGTGCCGGCGGCGCAGTGGTCCGAACGGGCGGACATGGCCGAATCCGCGATAATTTCGCGCCACCTGCGCCCGCTGTGGGCGCTGCCCGGCTCGGAGTTGGGGGTCGTCGGCTGGCCCGCGACCAAGCGGGAGCGGGTTTTCGGCTCGTGGCACTACTGGTGGCAGGCGCATCTGATCGACTGCGCGACCGACGCGGCCAACCGGATCCCGACTCCGGTGCGCCGCAAGCGGATCGCCGCCCTCGCGCGCTCACATCGCCTCCGCAATATCACCGGCTGGACCAACCGCTACTACGACGACATGGCCTGGCTGGCGATCGCGCTGGAACGCGCCGAGCGCACCCAGGGCACCGATGTGCGCAGCGCGCTGGTCGCGCTGGAGAAGAAGTTGTTCGCGGGCTGGGAGCCACAGACCGGCGGCGGCGTGCCATGGCGCATCGGCTCGGATTATTTCAACGCTCCCGCCAACGGGCCGGTCGGTATCGCCCTGTTACGGCTCGGGCGGATTCAGCGCGCCCAAGAGACGGCCGACTGGCTGGATGAGACGCTGCGCGATCCGGAGACCGGGCTGATCTTCGATGGCATCCACTTACCCTCGGGAGCGATCGAGCGGCCCGTCTTCACCTACTGCCAAGGCGTGGTGCTCGGACTGGAAACCGAGTTGGCGGTGCAAACCGGCGAGTCCAGACACACCGACCGGGTGCGCCGGCTGCTCGCCGCCGTCGAGGAACACATGACCACCGATGGCGTCGTGCACGGTGGCGGCGGTGGCGACGGCGGATTGTTCAACGGCATTCTGGCGCGCTATCTCGCGGTGGTGGCGGTGATGCTGCCCGGCGAGGATCGGCAGCAGGTGGCCGACCGCCGCGCCGCCGCCGCGATCGTCCACGCGTCGGCCACGGCTGCCTGGGCGAACCGGCTGGAGGTCGAGGGCGAGCCCTTGTTCGGGTACGACTGGAGCAAGCCCGCCACACTTCCGGGTGGCAGCGCGGGAGCGGGATCCTTCACCGCTGGTGGTTCGGTGACCTCGTCGCAGGTCCCGGAACGCGATCTCTCCGTGCAGCTGTCGGGTTGGTTGCTGATGGAGGCCGCCTACCTGGTCAGCGCGGCGGGACTCTGACCCCCCCGCCCCTCAGGCCTCGGTATTCAACGCACCGGTCGGTGCGGATTCGAACGCGAATTCCTCTGCGGGCTGGGCCATTTCCTGCCGATAGTGCCGCACGCCCAGCACCGTTCCGACAATCAGGCCCACCACGAGCGTGCCGATGACGATCGGCATCAGCCAGGACACCCGCTCCAGGAAACTGCCCGCGTAGTAGCCGATGAGCAGCAGCACCGGTGCCCAGATGATCGCGCCGATGGTACTGGCCACGGTGAACTTGCGATGGTCCATCCGCGCGGCGCCGGCCACCGATGGACACAGTGTGCGCACCCACGGAATCCACCTCGCGATCAGGACCGCGACGAAACCGTGTCGATGCAACAACTCCGCAACCCGTTGCAGGTTGCGGACGTTGATGTATCTGCCGTTCTTGCGGGCGACCAGATGGTGTCCGGTGCGGTGCCCGATCGCGTATCCGACCTGGTTGCCCGCGACGGCCGCGACCATCGCGCCGACCGACAGCGCCCACACGTGCGCTTCACCGGACGCGTGCGACGCCATCACGATGCCCGCGGTGATCAGCATGGAGTCGCCGGGCAGGAACAGGCCGAGGATCACGGCGCATTCCAAGAAGACGAAGGTCAACACCACTGTCCAGACGAGCGCTGGGCCCGCCGACAGCAGCGGATCGAAACTGCCCACTGCTAGGAGGGGCGACGACGCCGTGGACACCGGCTCAGCGATGGGGGTCGTTCACCGACGCGGTCAGCTGCGGCTCAGCTCTGTCCACGTCGGGTGTGCCACGGTTGAGCAGCTTGCGCGCCACCGCGGTGATGCCGGGCAGGACCGACACGAACACGATGAGCAGGAAAATCCCCTCGATGTTGTCCCGAATGAAGGCGACATTGCCGAGGAAGTAGCCCAGGATCGTGATACCGCCACCCCACAGGACCGCGCCGACGATGTCGAAGGCGACGTATTTGCGGTAGTCCATCTTGGATACTCCGGCCAGCACGGGCATGAAGGTCCGCACGATCGGCACGAACCGGGCCATGATGATCGTCTTCGGGCCGTGCTTCTCGAAGAACTCGTGCGTCTGGGTCACGTAGTGCTTCTTGAAGAAACGGGTGTCCTCCTTGTGGAAGAGCGCGGGCCCGATCGCCCGGCCGATCCAATACGCGCATTGGTCACCGGCGAAGGCGACCAATGCGGTGGCGGGCACGAGCACCCACACCGACACCGGCGGACTCGGCTGCGCCGACAACAGACCGCCGGTGAACAGCAGCGAATCGCCCGGCAGGATCGGGAAAAGCAGACCGGTCTCGATGAAGACGATCACCAGGATCGCCGGGAGCACTGCGTTCTTCAGCCACGTCTCCGTAAGCAGGTGCATCGGATCCAGCAATTCGGTCAGCGCGATATTGCTCGTCACCGATTCCGTCGCTGCCTGCAGAATCACATGGCCTCCTGTCCCGATACGGCTGGTCTGCATCGCTTGCCACCGCGTCGGAAGCTGCCAGCGCAATTACCGGTCTCACAGTACCGGTAATACCTGAGAAACCTCTCGCCGAGCGCAAAACTACCCGCCGGTCGCGGTGCACTCCCGCCCTGCACACCAGGCGCAACACCGCTGCCTTAGGGTGATGGTCGACAAAGTAGGTCTTTGCCGCAATAACACGGCCGCAACAACACGGAGGTCATCACTGTGCCCATCGCGACTCCGGAGGTCTACGCCGAGATGCTCGGTCGGGCCAAAGCCAACTCCTTCGCTTTCCCGGCGATCAACTGCACGTCGTCAGAGACGATCAACGCCGCGATCAAGGGTTTCGCGGATGCGGGCAGTGACGGCATCATCCAGGTCTCCACCGGTGGTGCGGAATTCGCGTCCGGCCAGAATGTGAAGGACATGGTGACCGGTGCGGTCGCACTGGCCGAGTTCGCACACGTCGTCGCCGCGAAGTACGACATCACCATCGCGCTGCACACCGACCACTGCCCGAAGGACAAGCTGGACGGCTTCGTGCGTCCGCTGATCGCCCTGTCCCAGGAGCGGGTCAACGCCGGCCGGAACCCGCTGTTCCAGTCGCACATGTGGGACGGCTCCGCGATTGCGATCGACGAGAACCTGGCGATCGCGCAGGAGCTGCTGAAGGCCGCGCACGCGGCCAACATCATCCTCGAGGTCGAGATCGGCGTCGTCGGTGGTGAAGAGGACGGTGTCGAGGCCGAGATCAACGAAAAGCTCTACACCTCGCCCCACGACTTCGAGAAGACCATCGACGCGCTCGGCGCGGGCGAGAACGGCAAGTACCTGCTCGCCGCCACCTTCGGCAACGTGCACGGGGTGTACAAGCCGGGCAACGTGGTGCTCAAGCCTGAGGTGTTGGCCGAAGGGCAGCGCGTGGCAGCGGCCAAACTGGGCCTCGGCGCCGACGCGCAGCCGTTCGACTTCGTTTTCCACGGTGGCTCCGGCTCGCTGAAGTCCGAGATCGATGACGCTCTGCGGTTCGGGGTGGTGAAGATGAACGTCGACACCGACACCCAGTACGCGTTCACCCGCCCGGTGTCCGGGCATATGTTCACCAACTACGACGGCGTGCTGAAGATCGACGGCGAGGTCGGCAACAAGAAGGCCTACGACCCGCGCAGCTACCTGAAGAAGGCCGAGTCCTCGATGGCGGCGCGGGTGGTCGAGGCGTGCCAGGATCTGAAGTCCGCGGGCCGCTCGATCGGCGCCTGATCCTGCTCGCCCCCTCAGCAGTTCGGCGCGGATAAATCGGGAACGTGCTCGGCCCGTGCGGCTGCCCTCGGCGATGAGTCGGCGGCGGTCGGCGGGCCGAGCCGCGATGAGTGCGTGCCGCATGCCGATGTGCGGCACTCGCACAGGGTAAGGTCGGTCCGCTGGTTCGTGGTTCGTGGCTCCTGACCGACGAATTTCGAGGGGTGCCTGTGGCTGTGCGATGGATGGCCTTGCTCGGCGCGGTGGTAGTCGGCGCAGGGGCGTTGCTGTACGTCGACCGACCGGCCGCCGCGGCGCCGGAGTCGACCGACTCCGGACCCGTCGTTGGCGCATCCGGGACAGGTCCGTGCGCGACCGATCCGCGACCGACGCACGAGGGGCTGGTGCCCAAGACGCTCGAAGTGCCGATTCCGTATCCGGTGATCACCGTGCTTCCACCGCAGGCGCCGGAGCCCGCGCCGACCCGGACGCGGATGGAACTGCCGCCGGACCCGTGCGCCGATCCGTGTCCGGATCTCACCGATCTGCCCGGTACGCCACCCGGTATCGCGGCGCTGCTGGGCATCCCGGAAGTCCTGTTGAATCCCAAGCCTTTCCATTTCGCGATTCCGGGTCCGGGGCCGGATCCCGGGCCGGTTCCGCCGCCTCCCGCGCCGGTAGCGCCGCCGGTCGAGCCTGCGGCGCTCGCGCCCGCGCGCCCCGCGCCGCGCATCTCGCACGCGCACGAAGTGGCCAAGCTGACCGGCGCGAACTCGGTGAACCGCACCGACAAGCGCTGGCAGGTGGACGGCACCGATCTCGGCATCATGTGGGAAAGCGCGCCGGGTGAGATCGCGAGCGCGTTCGGCGACACCGTCGGGCGCGGTTTCCACCCGCCCGGCGGCATGGGGATGGATTGGCGCAGCAACGTGCTGGCCTTCAGCACGGACCGGGACCTGGCCGACGGGATGACCTTCGATCGCATGGTCACCGACGACCGCTGCCATGCCGCCGAAGTGCTCTCCAGCCGCAAGCTCGACAACGTCGAGGTCACCACCATTCCTACCGCCGGCTTCGCACTCGGCGACCGGCAGTACCTGAGCTATATGTCCATTCGGACCTGGAACAGCATTCCCGGCACCTTCTTCACCAACTACGGTGGCATCGCCTACTCCGACGACCACGGCCAGACCTGGACCAAGGACCCGCACGCCCGCTGGGACAACATCTTCGGTCTCGCGAATTTCCAAGTGAGCGCGATGGTTCCGTACGGCGACCACGTGTACATGTTCGGTACGCCCAATACCCGCCTCGGCGCGGTCGGACTGGCCAGGGTGCCCAAGGATCAGCTCCTCAACACCACGGCCTACCAATACTGGCGCGACGGCAGCTGGACCCCGGTCGGCGGCGCCGCCTCGGCTACACCGATTGTGAATGGTCCGGTCGGTGAACTCTCGGTGCGCTACGACGCTGCTCGCGACGTCTGGCAGATGAGCTATTTGGACACGGCCAAGGCCGCCATCGTGGTCCGCGAAGCGAATTCACCCCAGGGAGCGTGGTCGGAGAGCACGCCGACAGTCACCGTGCAGGACTACCCGGAGCTGTACGGCGGATTCATCCATCCGTGGTCGTCGGGCTCGGACTTCTACTTCACCATTTCGACCTGGAGCGATTACAACGTCTACCTGATGCGGTCCAGGCTCGACTGATCCGATTGTCGCGTCAGCTGAACCGGACCTCGGCGAGCGCGCGCCCGAACAGCTTGCGACCTTCGGAGGTCCCGCCGAGCACGATGGTCGCGGTCCGAGTGCTCGGGTCGATCGACCTGATCCGGCCGGTGAAATCCACCGCGCTCGCCGCGTCCGCCGCCACCGGGACAAAGCCGGAGAAACGCACACTGAACTTCCGGATGGCGGTCGGATCGCCCAGCCATGAAGTCAGATACCCGCCGGCCAGACCCATGGTCAACATGCCGTGCGCGACGACGGTCGGCAGCCCTACCACCTGCGCCGCGTGATCGCTGAAGTGGATCGGGTTGGAGTCGCCGGAGACACCGGCGTAGTTGGCCAGGTCACCGCGGGTCAGGCGGAAGGTGTCGCCGGGCAGTTCGTCGCCGACTGTGAGCTGGTCGAAGGCGGGCAGTGTGTGCACCGGCGCACTCGCGCCGACCGTTGGCTCGGTCAGCGGGCTGATACCGAGCGGGATCAGCACGTCGCCGGCAGGCGCATCGGGTTGCGCCGTCTCGGATGCGGTCGGACGCTCCTGCATCATGATGTTTTCCACCACGTCGTTGAGCTTCGCGTCGACCTCGGCGCCGCGTCGCGCGACGATCGTCGTCGATCCGACGATGGTGACCTCGCCGTGCTGGTTGATCAGCGCGAAACGCACCACGATGAAGTCGTTGTCGCCGAACTGACGGATCGATTCGATCAGGATCTCGCTGTCGAGCCGATCGCCGGCGAGAATCGGCCGGTAGGTCTCGAAGACCTGGTCGGTCTGCAGAAACTGGGACAGGTCGTAGTCGATGAGCACCGAATCCAGCAGCGCCCGCGTCCCAGTCATACCGATCACCGATGCGAAGGTCGGCGGCGCGATGATCCCGTCGTAGCCCAGTCCGCGGGCGGCCACCTCCCGCTGATGCGCCCCATGATGGTTCTGTACCGCACGGGCGAACTCCCGAACCTTCTCGCGGCCGACCTCGTAGTGATCGGGTACCCGGAACCGCTGTCCGGCCCGCTGCACCGTCTCTACCGCTTCGACACCCGGCCGCGCCATCGTTTGTTGCCTGCCCATGATCCGGGCCATGCTACTGCCGAACCGGACCGCTGACCAGGTCTATGTGACATGCGCGACCAGGCATCGATGCACGTTTGCTATCGCGTTACGCGGCAGTTACTGCGTGCCGGAGGGCGGATCGCAGACCTTCCATCCGTTGTCGGTGCGCTGCAGGTCGAAGGTGCGTGCGGACCGCTTTGCCGGGTCGGCCTCGGTATACACCGTGGCCTGCGCGATGGCGGTCGCGTCGGTGATGCGGACGGCATCGATGCTGCCGACCACCGGGATATTCTTGCGCTCCACCGATAGCTTGTGCACGCCGGCGAACTGATCGGCGGGGATGCCCTGATAGAAGTCGTGCAGTGGACCGCAGGTGGTCGCGCGCAGACTGGGCAGGTCGCCGGATTTCAGCGCCCGGGTGTAGTCGGTGATCGCGGCACGGACTTGGGCTTCGGGGGAGTTGTCGCCCGAATTCACGACGAGTGCGACCATCACCGCGACCAGCACGAGCACCAACGCACCCGCCGCGCCCGCGGCGATCAGCCACCGTTGCGGCCGCTCGGTCACCGCCGTCGCGCCGCCAAAGGTTCGCTGCGGTGGTGGCGCTATGCGCTGTGGCTGTGCCATCGGCCGAGGCTGGGGTGGACGCGGACCCGCCAGCGACTGCGCGGGCAGAGTTTGCTGGACGTCTGCGGGTGAGGGAGCCGTCGCCACCTGCCGTGGCTTGCCCGGCGGGGGTTGCGGTGCGACATGGGTTTCGTCGCCCGGCCCCGGTGCGGGTTGCGGGGGGGCCGACGGCCCCTGCGGTCCGGGCTGCTTCGGCCCGGAGGCCGGACGCGGTGTGGTCGGCGGTTTGGTGATCGGCGCGGGCCCCCCGGCGGGCGCGACTACCCGATCGGTGCCCGGCTTGCCGCCGCCCTCGGCGGGACGTTGGATCGGCAGGACGACGGTCTTCTCGTCCTCCGGGTTGACCACCGGCATCGCCATGGTCACCGCGTCCGAACCGGGCGGGTTCGAATCATCCTGTGCGGCTGGCGTTTCGGCGCTCGCCCGGCCGGTCTTCTGGCCGGCGGGTTTGTTCGGTGCCTGCGGTCTGCGCATCACCACGGTCGCGGAATCTTCGCCGCCCGACTGTCCCGGGGCGCTCTGTGCGATCGCCGCAGTCTCCGCCTCGGCGGCCGCGGTTCCAGGTCCGCCTGCCGTGGCGCCCGCTGCCGCGCTGCCCGTGACAGCGGGGCTGCTTGCCGACGCCGGACCATCCTTCGGCTGCTTACCGCGTGCTGTCGCGGGATCGCTCGGTGCTGTGGGGCTGTTCTTCGAGGGGGGACCGCTTGGTGCTGCGGGGCTGTTCTTCGCGGTGGGGCGGTCGGCTGACGGGGGTCCGCTCGGCGACACGGTCTTGCTCGCGGGCGCTGGTTTGCCAGCTGGAGTTTCGCTGTCCTGTGCGGAACTCGGGGCGGCCGCGTCCGCAGGAACGGCTGGAACACCCGCTGACTGCTGATCACGTGCTGTTACGGGGTTGCTTGCCGCTTTCGATGCCGGGGTGCCTGTTGCGCCCGTGCCGCTCTTCGCTGTGGCGCGGTCGGCTGAGGACTGCTGATCGCGTGCTGCCTTGGGTCCGCTTGCCGCGTTCGATGCCGGGGTGTTCGGTGCTGCGGGTCCGCTCTTCGACGCGGCCCGGTCGGCCGAAGTGGGCGCACTCGCGGGCGTGGCCGTGCGCTCCGCGGTCGTGTCAGCTGCCGCCGAACTCGCTGCCGCGGTTCCGGCACCCGGCCGGTCGACACCGCCGCTCGCTGTCGCGGTTCGGTTCGGTTGTGCCGCAGCATTTTTCGATGTAGAACCACTCGGTGAGGCCGCGCCGGTCGATGGATCCGGCGCGCTGTCGGCGGCCGCTCGGCCTCGCTTGATCACCTCGGTCGGCGCCGCGCTCGGTGCGGATCCGGCCCGCGAGGCAGCCGCGGCGGATTTGGACGTCTCGCTGTCGCCGGCTCCTGCTGGCTTCGCCGACGTGGCGGGCGTGCGGTCGATCGCCGCTGTTCGCGCTTCCGCACCGTTCCCGGGGGCGCGATCCGCTGGGACGCCAGGCTTCGAATGTGGCTCCGCTGTGCCGGATCTGCGGCGCTCGCCCGAGTCATCTGTCGCCGCGCCGGCCTTACCGGCACTCCCGGAGGCGGCTGTGCCCGTGCGCGCCGAACCAGGGATTGCCGCGTCGGGCCCGTTTGTGGCTTCCTGGGCGCGAGGGGGCGATCCGGGCGCGGCTCGGTTCGCCGCGTCGGCCGGTGTGCGGGTCGAGTTGTCGACCGCACCACCGGGTCTCGCGGCGGCGCTCGGGCTCTTCGGCTTGGGGGCGGCAACGTCCGTGCGGCCCGCGGCGCCGGATGTGGCGGAACTGGTGCGGGCCGCAGCTCCCGACTCGGATGAGTTCGTGGTGGCCGCCGACTTGGGCGCGCCGGCGCCGGGAGCAGGGGCGATCGTGGGATCGGAGGATGGTGCGTTCGTGGTATCCGCGCTGCCGGTCGCCGCGGCGGCGGCTGTCGATGACGCGCTCTTCGGGCCGGCGACCCGACCGGTACCGGTGGCGCCACGCGTCTTGGCCGGGGTGCTGACCTGGGGCACGCCGGATGGTGTGCCGCTTGCGGCCGCGGAAGGTTTCGATCCCGCACCGGACTTGTTCGCCGCACCGCCTGCCGCGGCCGTGCCGGTCGATCCTTGCCGCGCCGCCCCGGCCGCAGCATCCGACCGTTGTCCGGCGGGCGACTGCGAGGTCGCGGCCGGGACGGTCCGATCGTCCTTTCCGGCGACCGGGGCACGTTCGGTGACGGCGTCGGCCCCGGCTGCGTCCGCCGGTCGGGCGCCATCGCGCGCCGGGATCTTCTCGTCGTTCGGGTCGGACACGCACACCCCTCGCTCGCGGAACAGTTGAAGTCGACGGCCAGCCTAACGAGCAAATCGGCCAGCGGTGCACAATGAACCGCATGACCTCGTTCGGTGATCTGCTCGGACCGCAACCGGTACTACTACCCGAAATCTCCGATGCCGAGGATGCGCTCCTCGATAACGCCGATCCCGTGCGGGTCGCGGCGGACCATCCGTCCGCCTCGATCGCCTGGGCCTACCTCGCGGAGGCGGCGCTGACCCGCGGTGAAAGCCAGGACGAGGCGGTCAATCATGACATCGTCGCCGCGTACGCCTTCGCGCGCACCGGCTACCACCGCGGCCTCGACCTACTGCGTCGAAACGGCTGGAAGGGCTTCGGTCCGGTGCCCTGGAGTCATGCGCCCAACCGTGGATTTCTGCGCAGCGTCGGCGCGTTGGCCCGCGCGGCCAAAGCGATCGGCGAGACCGAGGAGTACGCGCGCTGCCTGGATCTGCTCGAAGACTGCGACCCCCGTGCGGCCGCGGAACTCGGCCTCGACTGAATAACCGGATAGTTGATCGACCTGAATACTCGCGTCGGCACGGTCCGGGCGAGCGGCATTGTCCGGCTGCGCTCCTCGTGGGCGCGGCTGCGGAAGTCGGTACTACCGATCATCCAGTGCGCGGTCGGCGCCGCGCTGGCCTGGTTCCTCGCGCATCACGTCATCGGTCACACACTGCCGTTCTTCGCCCCCACGGCGGCGGTGGTGTCGATCGGCATCTCATTCGGCGCCCGGCTGCGACGCTCGGTCGAGCTGGTGGTCGGTGTCGCGGTGGGCATCGGCATCGGTGACCTGTTCGTCTCCCACGCGGGGACCGGCGTGTGGCAGATCGCGCTGGTGGTCGCGGTGGCGATGGCCGCGGCGGTGTTCCTCGACGGCGGTTCGATCATCACGATGCAGGCGGCGGGTTCCGCGGTGCTGGTCGCCACGCTGCTTCCGCCCTCGGCGGGCGGCGGTTTCTCCCGGATGATCGACGCGCTGGTCGGCGGCCTGGTCGGCGTGGTGGTCGTCGCCGCGATCCCACTGCATCCGGTACGGCGCGCCAAAACGCTGGCTGCCGAAATCCTCGGCGTCATGGGCAAGTCGATCACCGAGTGTGCGGACGGACTGCTCGAACAGGACCCGGAGAAGCTGCGCCGCGCGCTCACCGCGGTCCGCGCGACCCAACCGCAGATCGACTCGTTGCGCGCCACACTGGAGGGCGGACGCGAGATCAGCCGGATCTCGCCGCTGTACTGGAACTCCCGCACGCGCCTGGAGCGCATCAGGGCCACCGCGGATCCGCTCGACAATGCCGTCCGCAATACCCGAGTCCTGTTGCGGCGCTCGCTGTCGCTGGTCCTCGACGACGAGATCCTCGACCCCGGATTGATCGACGAGGTGGAGCGGCTCGGTCAAGCTGTCGACGTGGTGCGCCGCATGATGCTGGCCGAACCCGGCGAGCAGCCCGATCGCGCCGAGGCCGCCCGCGTGCTGCGCTCGGTCGCGAAGGCCGCGCGACCGGAATTGTTGGCGGGCGCGGGCCTGTCCGCGCACGTCGTGTTCGCGCAGGTGCGTTCGACGCTCGTCGACCTGATGCAGGTGTGCGGCCTGCAGCGGATCTCCGCGATGGCCCTGCTGCCGCCGACGGTCAAGAACCCGTACGTGCCGCCCGAGTCCTGACCGGAACAACTCCGCGAGATTCGGACAGCACGCCGGGTGCGGGGATCGGCTCGCGGCCGGATGAGTTCGCACGGTGATCTGCGGTCAGCGCGCTATCGGTGTCCCGTCCGCGCACGCGCCGTACCGAGCCGCGTCGGATCAGGTCCAGAAGCGGGTCAGGTAACTGCCGTATCGCGACCAGTTCGCCGGAACGCCGGACAGTTCGAAAAGCGCGTACACCGCGTCGAAGAACACTTGGTTGACGGCAGGCGTGAACAGCAGCGCGAACAGGATCAGCATGCCGAACGGCTTGAACTGGTCGAGCGAGCGTCGGGTCCGGTAGCTCAGCGATGGCTCGAGGATGCCGTAGCCGTCGAGACCGGGCAGCGGGATCAGATTGAGCAGTGCCGCCGTGATCTGAAGGAACGCAAGAAAACTCACGCCGAACCACAACGCCGGATGCGAACTCGCGCTGCCGGCGAACCGGACGACCACCAGCAGCAGCGCCGCGCACAGCGCATTCACGGCGGGCCCGGCGCCGCTGATGATCCGCTGTGTGCGTGGCGCGACGTTGTGGGTGTGCACGTAGACCGCTCCGCCCGGCAGGCCGATTCCGCCGAGCGCGATGAACACCATCGGCAACACGATCGACAGCAGCGGATGGCTGTACTTCAACGGGTTCAGCGTCAGATACCCGCGCAGCTCGACTTCGCGGTCGCCGGCGCGCCATGCCGTGTACGCGTGCGCGAATTCGTGCAGACACAGCGTGACGACCCAGCCGAACACCACGAACACGAACACCCCGACCTTGGCTCTGGTCGAGTCGACCGCGGCGCCCCAGGCCAGCGCTCCGCCGACCGCCGTGAGGATGATCACGAGCAGAAAGACCGGGCTCGGCCGGATCGCGCGCCGCCTGCGGTCGATCGGGAACGGAGAGGTCATCGGACCAACAACCACGACTCGTGGTGCCGGTAGAAGCTCGAGCGGGGCACGGGCCGGTCGGCGCGGACACCGTCTCTGGTCACGATCGCACCGTGAGCGCCGAGCTGGGCGGCCCGCCCGTCGAGCCAGCGACGCTTGCGGATTCCCTTCTGCACGGTCGCCTGTACGCCGGGCAGTTCGAGGCTCGGTGAGACGAGCATGGCCTTCACATTGCCAGAGAACAATTGGGTGTCGTCGACGTAGGCTTCGCCCTCCAGCTTCTCCTCGCCGACACCGGTGATTCGCGCCCGGCCGACGAGCACCTTGCCGGTGTCGTCCCTGATCAGTGGCGTCTCGACGGCGCGGCCCTCGATGGCGCGCTTGGCGGCGGCGTTGCCGGTACCGGTTTGGTAGACGCGAGAGCCGTGGGTCTTGTCGACGGGCACGTAGCCGATCTCCACGTGGAGCCGTTCGGTGCGCATCAGATGGGTGAGGACCGCGGCGAGCGCGGCGTCCGCACCGAGCACGATCAGGCGTGGCCGGCTGTCGGCGGCCAGCACCGGAAGTAGCTCGTCGATTCCGGCGGGGTCGGGGATGGCGGCCGTCTGGGTGGTCGGCAAGGCCGCGAGTGCGATGGGAACGGGTGCGCCGTCGCAGCGGAGAACTCGGGTACTCAAACTGCCGTACACACTCCTCGGTCGAGCCGACATCGTCGGGCCCCTCGCCACTTCGGGGCGAACCCCGCGGTCCGCTCCCGTTTACGCCGCGCCGCCGCTCGGCGTGCCGTGCAACCATAGCCCTGCACGGCTTCGACCACACGGTTGTCGAGCCTACGACGAGATCCGACGCCGCGCCGCTTCGGACGGGTCGGCTAGACTGCCCTTCCGGCCACCGCCTCAATACGGCAGGTAGCTGCAACACGTCCAGTGTTGCCTGTCGAACCGTAGGAGACACGACCATGCCGGCAATCGTCCTCATCGGCGCCCAATGGGGTGACGAGGGTAAGGGCAAAGCGACCGATCTACTCGGCGGCCGGGTGCAGTGGGTGGTCCGCTACCAAGGCGGCAACAACGCGGGACACACCGTGGTCCTGCCCAATGGGGACAATTTCGCCCTGCACCTGATCCCCTCCGGGATCCTCACACCAGGCGTGACAAATGTCATCGGTAACGGCGTCGTCGTCGACCCCGGTGTGCTCCTCGCCGAGCTGGCCGGGCTGGAAGAGCGCGGCGTGGACACTACGGGCCTGCTGCTCTCGGCCGACGCGCACCTGATCATGCCGTACCACGTGGCCATCGATAAGGTCACCGAACGCTTCCTCGGCAACAAGAAGATCGGCACCACCGGTCGCGGTATCGGACCGTGCTACCAGGACAAGGTCGCCCGGGTCGGCGTCCGTATCGCGGACGTGCTCGACGAGAAGATCCTCACCCAGAAGGTCGAAGCCGCGCTGGAGTTCAAGAACCAGGTGCTGGTCAAAATCTACAACCGTCGCGCGCTCGACCCGCAACAGGTGGTCGACGAGGTGCTCGACCAGGCCGACAGGTTCAAACACCGCATCGCCGACACGCGGCTGCGGCTGAACCTGGCACTCGAACGCGGTGAGACCGTGCTTCTGGAGGGTTCGCAGGGCACTTTGCTGGACGTGGACCACGGCACCTACCCGTATGTCACCTCGTCGAATCCGACCTCCGGCGGCGCGGCGGTCGGCGCCGGCATCGGGCCCAACCGGATCAATACGGTGCTCGGCATCCTGAAGTGCTACACGACCAGGGTCGGTTCCGGCCCGTTCCCGACCGAGCTGTTCGACGAGTTCGGCACCTATCTGGCCAAGACCGGCGGTGAGGTCGGGGTCACCACCGGACGGGCGCGGCGCTGCGGCTGGTTCGACGCGGTGATCGCCCGTTACGCCACCCGCGTCAACGGGATCACCGACTACTTCCTCACCAAACTCGATGTGCTGTCCAGTCTCGAGACGGTGCCGATCTGCGTCGCCTACGACGTGGACGGCGAGCGGGTCGAACAGATGCCCACCACCCAGACCGAATTCCATCACGCGAAGCCGATTTTCGAGCAGATGCCCGGCTGGTGGGAAGACATCTCCGGCGCGCGCACGTTCGAGGAACTGCCGGCGAACGCGCAGGCGTACGTGTTGCGGTTGGAGGAGTTGTCCGGCGCCCGGATGTCCTGCATCGGCGTCGGTCCCGGCCGTGACCAGACGATCGTCCGCCACGACGTGCTGGGCTAGAACCTGTTCGAGGTCGGTGTGGTCTGCGGGAATTCGGCGCGATCACGAACAACGCGTCACCGGGCGCGCTTCGTAGGCTTCGATCATGATCGGTGAAGAACTACAGTGAGCGCATGGCTCGGAACTGGCCGATTATCCAGCGCGACAGTGAATTCGAGGCGATCAGTGCGGCGCTGACCGGTTCCGAGCAGGCCGGGGTGGTACTCACCGGCGATGCCGGGGTGGGCAAGACCACACTGGCTCGGCAGGCCACGTCCGCGATCGGCGGCACCATTCGTTGGGTGGCGGGCACCGAGTCGGCACGCGGCATTCCGCTGGGGGTGTTCGCGCATATGGTCGGCGTCTCGACGGCGCACGATCCGGTGACGTTCATGTCCGCCGCGCGCGAGGCGCTGCTCGCCGACGGGCACACCGTCATCGGTGTGGATGATGCCCATCTGCTCGACCAGCTCTCGGCCGCCTTGCTGTTGCAGTTGGCCATCGATAAGGCCGCGCATATCGTGGTCACAGTCCGCAGCGCGGTTCCGGTGCCCGACGCGGTCACCTCGCTGTGGAAAGACGGCCATTTGCTGCGCATCGATCTGCGTCCGTTCACCGAGCGGCAGAGCGTGCAGCTGGTGGAATCGATGGTGGGCGGGCAGTTGGAGGGGTTCACCGCCAATCTGATGTGGGAGTCCTCCGCCGGAAATGCCCTGTTCCTCCGGCATGTGGTGGAGGGAGCGCTGGAGGCGGGCACACTGCGTCAGGTCAACGGAGTGTGGCAGTTGCGCGGCCGGACCGCGGTGACCTCGGAACTGGCCGCGTTGCTGGAGGATCGGGTCGAGCAGCTGCCCGAATCGGTGCTTCGGGTGCTGGAACTGCTGACCTTCTGTGAGCCGATCGATCTCGACGTGCTCGTCGACTTGGCCGGTGAGGACGCCGTGGAAGCGGCGGAATCCCGTGGCGTGATCCGGGTGGTCGAGAATGCGCACCACTTGGTCGTTCGCTACAACCATCCGTTGTTCGGCGAGGTGATCCGGCGCAGGCTCGGTATCGTCTCGGCGCGGCGATTGCGCGGTCGTCTGTATTCCTCGCTCAAACAGCGGCCGATCAACTCCGCCGCCGACCGCATCCGACTGGCCGAACTGGCTTTGGACAGCGACAAATCCGCGGATTCGGCCTTGTTCGAGGCCGCCGCAGCCGACGCGATCGGGCTGGCGAACCTCCCGCTCGGCGAACGTTTCGCGCGGGCCGCGGTGCAGCGCAGCGGCGGCGTCGAGGCCGCCGATCTGCTGGCGCGGGCGCTGCTGTGGCAGGGGCATCGCATCGAGGCCGAGCGCATACTGGCCGGCTTCGACCCCGACCAGCTCGACGAGGTACAGCTCGCGCGTTGGGGCAGCACCAGGGTGGCGAATCTGCTGTGGGCGATGGGCGATGCCGACCGCGCGGACGACGTGCTGACGCTGGTGCGCGGCAAACTGAAGCATCCGAAGATCGGGATGATCTTCGATGGTCTCGCCTCGGCGTCGGCGGTGAACGAGAACCGGATCGAGGACGCGTTCGCCGCGGCGGAAGCGGTCATGACCACCGAGGACGCGCCGCCGTGGGCGGTGTGGTGGGCCGCGTTCGGCGGCGGCCTCGCGCTGGCGTTGATGGGCAAGGGCCAAGCGGCCAGGCGGTACGCCGCGCGCGGTCGCGCAGTGGAAGAGCATATCGACGGGCTGAACCGTTTCATGTCCACGCACGCCGAAGTGCTCGCACTGACGTTCACCGGCGATCTCGATGCCGCGCGTCGTTGTGCCGGAGCGTATTTCGGCTACTCCGCGCCGGGGCAGTATCTGGCGTGGGGCATGTCGAAGATCCTGCAGGGCACCGTCGACGTGGCGCAGGGCCGGTTCCCCGATGGTATCGAGCACCTGGAACAGGCGCTGGCCGCGCTGGCGGCGGAAGGCGCGGCCGCCTGGATGCTCCCGGCAAGGATTCGTCTGGCCGAGGCATACTCGGCGCTCGGCCGTGCCACCGAAGCCGCCGAGTCGATCGCCGAGGCCATCGCGCGCGGCGGCCGGCACTGCGCGGTCTACGAGCCGCAACTCGATCTCGCCCGCGCCTGGCTTGCCGCGGCGGAAGGCGCCGTCACCCTGGCTGTCCGGATCGCGTTGGCCGCCGCCGACGCGGCGGCCGGATCGCAACAACACGCGATCGAAGCGATGGCCCTGCACACCGCGGCCCGGTTCGGCGACCACTCGGTAGCGGGACGGCTGGCCGACCTGGCGGTTCGAGTAGACGGACGGCTGGTGCGGGCACAAGCGAGGCACGCGGTTGCGCTCGCCGCCCACGACGGCCCCGGCCTCGATGCCGCCGCAGCGGAATTCGAGCACATCGGAGCGATGCTGTCGGCGGCCGACGCGGCGGCGCAGGCCGCCTCGGCCTATGAGCGGGCCGGGGACCGGCGCAGACTGCTGGAATGCGCTGCCAGGTCGAACCGCCTCGCCGCCGCGTGCGGCGGAGCGAGCACGCCTGCGCTTCGGCAGGCCGCGCAACCATTGCCCTTGACCGCGCGGGAACGCGAGGTCGCGAATCTCGTCGCGGCCGGGCTGTCCAACCGGCAGATCGCCGACCGCCTCACCGTCTCGGTACGCACGGTGGAGGGGCATCTCTATCGTGCCTGCAGCAAGGTGGACGTCACTGATCGCGACGCGCTCGGCGCTGTGCTGCGCGGTGAATCCAGAGCCTGGTGAGAGTCTGCCGCGGACAACGTCTCCACGCGCGGGCGCGCCTTGTCCTCGGCGCGACGCCCTGGTTGTTAGGCTGACGCGACCAGGGTTTTCTTCGGTGCGTTTGGGGACGGATGGTGCGGATTCTCATCGGCGTTTGTACGGTTGCGGCCGGGATGGCGTTGACGCTCGGCTGCTCCGACGGGCCGCGAGCGCCGATTCCCGGTACACCGTCGGCGATCAGCCCGATATCGGCGACCCCGAGGTCGGAGACCCCACAGGAGCGAAGCTCCCGAATCAGACAGAAGCTGATCGAGCTGGGGTGCACGTCGAACTCCTGCATCCAGACGTACTTCGGCTGTGCGGACGGCTACATCACCGGGGAGGCCTGCACGTTCTACCGGGAGCATCCGATCAACTGAGCTGGGCGGGTTCCGTCCGTGGCTGAGCTTCGGAATCACGAATAGCCCCTGGGTGCGGGCGCGAAGGGACCGAGCGTTCGCCGGAGACGAGCGCGGGCCTGCTCAGAACAGCGTCGGCTCGCCGAACCCTGATGTGCGCTCGATCGCCAGCAACCGCTGTTTGGTGTCGATGCCGCCGGGCGCGGAGAATCCGTGCAACGCATGGTCGGCCGCGAGCACGCGATGACACGGGATGATGAGCGGAATCGGGTTGCGGCCCAGCGCCTGCCCGACGGCCTGGGCTGCGCCCGGCGCGCCGACGCGTTCGGCGACCTGGCCGTAACTGAGGGTGCGGCCGGGATCGATGGCGCGCGTCACATTGTAGACGGCGCGGTGGAACTGCGGTATTCCGCTGGTGTTCACGGGAATCCACCGCAGATCGTCGAGTTCGCCCGCGAGGTGGGCACGGATGCCCGCGATCGCCTCGGCGATCGCGGCCGTGGGCGGCTGTTCTTGGACTTCCTCGTCCTGCTCTCCGGCGCGCGGGCGAGTGATGCGTTCGCGAGTCGCGGCCGGGCTCGCTTCCGGGAGCTGGAACCGGATCACCTCCGGTCCGCTCCACGCGATCGCGCAAGGGCCGATCACCGTGTCGAACAGCGCTGCCGCGAGAGGGCGGTCGGTCGGCGCTGCCGTACGGTCGGGGAGCACCGGCGCGATGGCGGTGCGGTCGACCGCGGGGGCAGAGCGAGTGGAGTCACTCATGAGCCAAGTCTGCACCCGAGGACCGACAGGTTTCAGCTGACCAGGCCAGTTATCCAACACTGGCCTGATTCGCATCGCTGAAGTCGCCGATCGACAGCGGCTCCGCCGCTGGGTCGGCCGGAACGATCACCGGCGAGCGCGTGGTCTTGTGCGTGCTACCGCCGCACTGGACTGATGCTGGTGAGCCGGGTTTCCGGCTCCGTGCGACCGGTCCGGACCCGCTGATCGGTCGCACGGCCTCCTCGGTGTCGGGGAGGCCCCGGTCCGGCACGTCGTTGCGCCCATATATCGCGGCGAGATCGGAGTATCTCCGCTGGTAGTCGTAGTGGGAGAGGGGCCGGTCGGACGCCAGTGCGCGTGGGTGGAAGCGTTCGAGCCGGAAGGCTCGCTCCGCACGTCTCGGTGCGAAGCGATAGATCAGATAGCCGGATGAAGCGGCGACGAGCAGGGCAGCGAGGAAAGTCATGAGGGAGAGCATCCGTCCGACTGGCCTTGTCAATAAATATCCAATTGGTCAATACTGGCCTGTATGGCGACGAGAGTGATCGGTGCGGGCAGTCTGGCTCGCGATCTGGGCAAGTGGCGGAACGACGACGGTGAGAGTGATTCGACCGGGCGGCGGCCCGCGCGCCCGGCGTATCTGGCGCTCGCCGAGGGTATCCGACTGCTGATCCATGACGGCCGCGCGCCGTTGGGCGTCGCGCTGCCCAGTGAGCGTGACTTCGCCGCCACCCTGGGGGTCAGCCGCACCACCATCACCTCCACGTACGCGCTGCTGCGTGACCATGGCTACCTGATCAGCCGTCAGGGTTCGCGCAGCACGGTGGCGCTGCCGCGCGACGTGCAGCACGACGGCATCAAGCCGGCCAGGAGCATCCTCGCGACGATGGGCTCGCCCGAGCTGCCGACCATCGACATGACCTACGCCGCCATGGCTGCTCCGCTGGAGATGCAGGAGGCCTACTCGACTGCGCTGGAAGGGATTCCGGCATATCTCGGGACGCATGGCATGGATCCGGTCGGTGTGCTCGCGTTGCGCGAGGCGATCGCTCGCCGCTACACCGCGCGCGGTCTGCCGACCGATCCCGACCAGATCCTGGTCACACTCGGCGCCCAGCACGGCTTGCGCCTGTTGTTGAACGTACTCACCGCACCCGCCGCCCGGGTGCTCATCGAACACCCGACCTATCCGAACGCCATCGAGGCCATCCGCGATGTCGGTGCCCGCCCGGTGCCGGTGCCGCTGCGCCCGGAAGACCCCGCGGGTGGCTGGGACCTCGACGGAATCCGCAGCGCCGCACGGCAGACCGCGGCGACGCTGGCCTACCTGGTACCCGACTACAACAACCCGACCGGCCTGCTGCTCGGCGCCGATGGCCGCGCCGAGCTGGCCGCCATCGCCAGGGAAACCAGGATGACCATCGTGATCGATGAGTCCATGGCGGATCTCGGGCTCGGCGACGACGTGCCGCCGCCTCCGGTGGCGGCGTTCGCCAAGGGCGCGGAGATCGTCACGATCGGCTCGGCCTCGAAATCGTTCTGGGGCGGTCTGCGCGTCGGTTGGATTCGCACCAATCAGTCGCTGATCACCAAACTGCTCGGCATCCGCTCCACGGTCGATCTCGGCACGCCCGTGATGGACCAGTTGGCCACGGTTCATCTGCTCGAGCACGCGGAGGTCATCCTCGATCGCCGCTGCGACCAACTGCGTTCGCAGCGCGCCGCTCTGCTCGATGCGCTCGCCGAGGAGTTGCCGGACTGGGGGGTGAGCGTCGGTTCCGGCGGCATGTCGGTGTGGGCACAGCTGCCTCGATCGGTGTCGACCGCGTTGGCCGCGACGGCGCCCAACCACGGGGTATTACTCGCCGCGGGACCGAGGTTCGGCGTGCAGGGCGCCTTCGAACGATTCCTGCGACTACCGTTCACCCACCCCGAGCCCGAATTGCGGTTGGCGGTCAAGGCGATTGCCTCCGCCTATGACGCGTTGACACCACGTGCCGCCGATCCGTTGACGCCGCTGACCTGCTATTGATCAGAGCGAACGGTCCAGTTATCCTGCCCCGGGGCTGGGAGGATCCTCGCCGGCGGCACTTCCCCTCCGAGCGCCGCCGGGCACGACCGGCCCGCCACCCCTCGGGGCTGGCCCTCGTCGTGCGCGGGCGGCGTGCACAGGGCTGCACGGCGCCGAGGCCTCCAGCAAGCGAGGCGGTCAAGCAGTGGACCGGACGGGTGTCCGACGAAACCAGCTGCGCGCAGAACCGCCTGCGCGCCGACAGTATGTCAGGAAGACCACCGCACTGTCGAACCGGTTGGTATGTTCCAACTTTGAACTATCGGATTCGATCCTATTGATCTGGGGATAATCTGGGTCGCGCGAACCGCGGCGGCCAGTCCATCTCGAGCGATCCCGGCATCTCCTGTACACAGATTCGACGCGCTCTGAACCGCGTACGGCCCACCCGGCGTCCTGCCATGTTCGCCGCCGTGCCACACGCACCCGACGCGATTCAGCAGACCCGTCTGTCTGCCGGTGGCGCTCGCAACGCGCACCGACACAGGACGCGGTGTACGAGCGTGGTGCACTGATGACGCTTTTCTCTGGGGGTTGTCCAGATCGGATGACCGACTATGTCCTTGATCTACGCGCGGTCGCGGTCGCGCTGTTGTTCTGCTAATGGTGGAGGCGCAGCGCTGGCAGCGCCGTCGGCGCACGGGTGCGCAGGTTCGCCGCGCGACGAGGCATGGCGGTCGGAATCGGGAAAGGTATACCGATGGATCACTGGGAGCGAGAAGAATTGCACTCGGCCACCTTCGGAATGCGCAAGCAGGTCGACCAGATGCTCGATGTACTCGCCGAGCAGCGTGTGCGACTGGGCGAGATCCAGCAGCAGCTGGTTACGGCGCATTACACCGCGTCCTCGTCGGATGGCCTGGTGGAAGTGACCGTCGACTCTGCCGGCGTGCCCACCGAGGTGCGGTTCGCCAGGGGTGCACTGCGCAGCACTGTCGATCAGCTGGGCCGGTCCACCACCGAAGCGGCGCGGGAGGCGGCGCGGCGTGCCCAAGAACAGGTGCGGCAGCTCGTCACCCCCATCGCCGCCGCAGCCGACGTATTGCCGGACTTGCCGGATCTCATGCCTGGCGCACCCAGTCTGCGCGAGTTGCGGGACGGTCAGCGTAACTCTGAATAGTTTGGTTCCCACTCGTGGCGGGTTGGGTCGATGAGAGTGGGGCAGAATAGGGGGCAATCACTGCACTCGGTTCTGTGGGCCGATGAAGGGTTGCCTGAGTGAGTCAGTCGCTGAATATCGACGCGGATCTGGTGCGCGCGTTGATTTCTGAGCTGTCGGCCGCTGCGGGGCAGGCGCAGTTGCATCTGAACGAGCTGAAGGATGCGCTCGCCGGGGAGGGGGAGCCGTGGGGTGATGATGAGCCCGGGCGGAGTATCGGCGAAGCGTATGTGCCGCAGGCGGAGAAGACGCTGGAGGGTTACCAGAATCTGGTCGACAATCTGCGGGACCTGAGCAAGGGCGTCGCCGATGTCGCCGCGGGGTTCGATCAGCGGGATCGGGACAGCGGTGCGATGATCGACCGTCTCGGGCGCGACGGTTTCGGCCCGGATATCGCGTCCCCCTCGTGGTATTCGCCGCAGTCCCTGGATACGCCACCTACCGCTTATTCAAGCGATTTCGCGCCGATCGTCGAGGGCTCCAACGGAGTCCAGCGACCGGCTCCTGATTGGTCGACGCTGTCCGGTGACGACCCGTCGGCAGGCACGGCAGTGCCGAGCGCCGGAGATGGCTCGGTCGGTGATCCCGCGTCGACCGGGCCGCAGCCGGCGAACGCTGAACCGTGTGTGCCGCAGGACAGCCGCGACGCCACCGTTGGCGGTGCGCCGGGGGCTTTGGGCCGACCGGCTCCGCAACCTGCTGCGAGTCCGAGGCTTCGGCCACCGTGGAGCGTACGGCCATCCGGCCCCGGTGTGTCCCCCGCTCGGGCTGCTACCACCGCGGAAGGAAAACAGGCCGGTACACCCTGGTCGCGTGGTGGTCCCGGCGGGCCTACGCCGCCGCCGGGTGCCGCACATTCGCCGTGGTCGCCACCTCGTCCGGGTAGCCGCCCGCCGGGGCGGGTTTTCGGGCCGGAGCAGGCCGGGCCGGGTGCGGCGCCGGCGCAACCCAACCCATCGAAGCGAAACAGTAAGTCCCGCACCAAGAAAGCCGTTACCGTGGAGCAGGACGCGGTTGCTACGCCGACGGACGCCCAGGCGTTGGAAGCGGCGGCAGTCATGGCCGAGCGCCACGGCATTCAGCTCGTCGGGTTCGACACCTCGGGCATCGCAGTGGCGACGGTGGCTGAGATAGCGGCGGCGCTGGATGACATTCTGGGCAAGTATCCGTTTATCGAGGTCGGTGGTATCGAGATCGGCGAACTCGGTGGTGGGCGGATTTCACGGGTCAGGTGGGATCGGGTCGGTGCCGAGCCGGAACAGGATCGCGGCGATCGGCCGTGGCTGTTGCTGGATCGAATACTCGTCGCGAATCCGGCGCGGTTGGGTGTGCACGCGCGTGCGGCCATACGATCCGGCGAGTTGGCACCCGGATCCGCTGAGCGCTTGATGTATTCGGTTGTCGTCGGTGACCTCGGGCGAATCCTGGAGAATATGGCGGGTCCGCACCCGCGCCGGTCGGCGCAGCGGGCACTGATCACCGAGTATCACCGGATCAGCGGTAGCTGGGCCGGCCGCGACACCCTGGCTCGGGTGGTCGCAGGCTACCGGCGCTGGCGAAATCAGTTGGGTGGCGGCAGCATCACCGATGGCCGGTTCCAGCCGCGCGCGGCGTTGGTCGCCGCGTTCACCGAAGTCGAGGTGCGTGGGCCGGTGGCGTGCGGGCCGGCGAAGGTACTGCATCTGTTGGTGGTGGAGGGTGCGCGTGGGCGGTCGGGATCGTTGTGAGTGGCACGGTTTTGCCGGGGGTTCCGGAGGAGATCACCCGGTGGATCATCGGTCACGCCCCGGTCGGCAACCCCGCTGCCATGCGCGGTATCGCGGATGCTCTGGTGCGGTCGGCCGACCAGCTCACCAGCACCTTGCGCCGGCTGGAGGAAACTGTCGAGCGTGATGCGGCCTCGGCGATCGAGGGTGCGACGGGCACGGCGATGCGTGATGCGTTGGGGCAGCGGATCGACCATGGTTATGCCCAGGTCGAGGCGTTGCGGGCATTGGCGAAGCTGATGCACGAGGCCGCGAACGCTATCGAACTCGAGCAGTACACCGTCCGCGCGATCGGTATCGCCCTGTTGCTGACCATCGCCTGCAGTGTCGGCACCCAGACGGTGACCGCCCGCCTCGACGCCGACATCGCTGCCAATCAGGCGCGTCGCCGCACCCTGACCTGGTTGCTGCAACGCGCCACCACATTCCGGGAAGCCTTCCCGATGCTGGCGCCGGCGGTGAGTGGTGTGTTGATGGGCTCGATATCCATGGGTGGTGCGACCGCGGCCGCGCAATACGCCCAAATCCTGCACGGGGACCGAAAACCCGGGCGGGTCACCGAGATGGATTGGGGCAAGGTCTGTGTCGCCGCGGCAGCCGGTGGGGTCGGTGGCGCTACCGGGGGAATACTCGCACCGAAACTGATGCCATGGCTGCACCGCCTCACCACCACCGCCGGTCTGCCGATGCCCACAGCGCTGGCCGTGCTGTCGACCGGAGCCATCAGTGGCGCGGCAGGCGGCCTGACCGGAGGACTGACCGCGCTCACACTCACCGACAGCGACATCAACGGCCGCAACCTCGCCGAAATGGCATTGATGGGCATCGGTGGCGGTGTCGTCGGTGGGCTCGGTGCCGCGGTGCACGCCGCACGCGGTGCGTCGGTGACACATACTCCGACAACCGGTGAGCCGGCACCGCGCCCGTCCGCCGAGGCCGTCGCCCCATTGGGCGGGTCCGGCCACGCGACAGGTGATTCCGGCCGTCCTGGAAGCGCGTCCGCCTCGCCCGGCGATGGTGGGTCCGGCCTCGCGGCAGGTGATTCGGGTCGTTCTCGAAGTGAGTCCGCCCCACCGGGCGAGGCTGGGCCCGCACCCGGTAGTGGTGACGGGCACACACCCAAACCTGAGCTTTCTCCCGAAATGACCCAGCTCGGAAGGGAGATCGCCGGCGAAGTCGCCCGCAATCCACGGCTCGACGACTACGCACCGGACGCACGCGCGGGCGCGCTGCGGTTCGCCGCCGAACACGCCGCCGACGCACCGGCCGGGCTCGGCAGATTCCGAGAGATCAGTCTGTCTCGATGGCAGCAACTCGCCGACGCCGAAGCCCACCAGATGCTCGCCGGACTACACGGCGGCACCAACACCCCACCCGGAACAACCCCACCACCGATCACCCCACCACCCCCAGGCCCAACACCATCGGCACCCGGGCACGGACCCGGCTGGCCCGCCTGGAACAAGGTCTTCGAACAATTCCGCACCGGTGCCCTCGGAACCGACTCACCCGTACCGACCACCGCAACACCAGGACTGGCCGGCACTACTGCCATGCCGCCACCCGCGGCCTCGAGCGGCAACAACGAGCCCGCCGCCGCGCAGATGGCGCTGGCCGGAAACGTCATCCACCTCGGCGCCGTTGCCGGTGTCGAGGCCGGACCCGCGGCAGGACCCGCCCTGCTACCCGGACCCACGATGCACGCCGAGGCCCCACCAGCAGGTACGGGGTCTCCCGAAACGCACGTCGCCGCCGCGCGGGACCTCGGGCGCAGCGGCAGCGGATCCGTCGTCACGGCACACCCGGCCGCCGCACACGGAGACTCGCCTCCACCAGCCGGCCCCGGCCCACGAGGACCTGCCCGAGGCGGCGGGCTGGGTGAACTACCTCCTCACAACGACACCCCGTTTCTCCTCGATCTCGGGTTCTTCGACAATTCCCTGCCGCCAAGCCCCGAAACGCCCGGTGCGCGATCGTCCTTGACATCACCCCGGCGCGATACACCCGCAACACCAGCAGCCACCAACCCGACACCCGCAGCGAACACGACACCACACCTCGCATCAGACACCAAAGGACAACCGGTCCAGGCAGTATCAGCGCCCAACCCACACAGCGCGCCACCAGCCACAACTGCCCAGAAACCGGCAACCGGAGCCGATCTTGCCCGGACCAACGCGCCGCACGGCGACGACGGCGACCACGGCGCCCGGAGAAGTGACAATGGCGCGGCCCGGCGACATGACACCAGCACGCCACGAAACGACAACGCTGCGCCACGAAACCCCCTCGTTACCAACACCTCTCACGACAATGCCAACGCACCACCAGTGCCGTCACCATCGCCGCAATCACATTCCGGTACGGCACCGGCCAACCCGCCTACCTCATCCGCGGGCGACGCCACCCCGATATCGGCTACAGGTGTGTCTGCTGCCGCCGCGGTTCCCGCAGTGGTTGCCATGGCTGCGGCAAACGATCCCGTTCCGCAGGAAGGCGCGCCGGAGACGAGCGACCCGCCAAATGGGGTCGATTTCGCTGCTGGGCACTCGAGCGCGGCAGTCCGCGTACCGCAAACAAGCTCGCCCGGACCGGGTTCTGTCCCGGACGCGCCACATGCGAATACCGAACCGAATAGTCCTGCACCGTCGGAGGATGCGCTCAACGCTTCGATACCTCCGATGTCGGTCACCGGCGCGACCACTCCTGCCGTCCAGGCGACCGCGGCCGACCTGCCTGTCGCCGGCGGATTGTCCGGCGGTGACGACGAACTCCCGAAACGCCCCGACGAGTTCCCTGCTCCGTTGCCTCCCGACGCGTCACCACGTCATTCCGCGGTTTTTCCCGCCATCCCTCCGGGGCCGGATTATCCGGCCAACAACGACCACCCTGCGGAATGGCAGTACCCAAGCGGCAGCGGGTACTACCTGTTTCCCGGCGCACCGAAAATTCAGGAAGGCCCGCCTCCCAACGTCATACCTGTGATCCAACGGCATGAAGATGCTGTGATACCGGCACAGCGCGACGCCAGGCCGGCGACCTACGTCCCGCCGAACCTTGCCGACCCTCTCGCCTCTCGCGACCACGATGACCACGACGAGGAAACCCGGCAGACACCGATACCGGACGTGTCCCCCCTGCCACGCCACGGCGCCGAAACCGGAACCCACCTGCCCGCGATCGACGATCTGCCGGAAGAGGCCCCCGAGCGTCTGCGCTACGCCACCCACCCGGACAGAGAAACCCTTGGGGCACCGGAAAACTCGCCACTGCCGCCCCGGCTCGACCCTGACGACCTTGCCTACATCGTCGAACAGGGCGGCGTTCCCTGGAGCGGCGCGGTGCCCGGCACCCGACTGGCGCCGCAACAACCGCGGACGCCGATAGAGCAGCCACTGCCGATACCGATGATGCAAATGGGGGGCGACGACAAGGATCGCCGCTTCCCACGTCGTCGCGGGAGAAAGTCGTCCGAGTCGGCCACACCGCCTCCGTCGGAATCGCCCTCGTCGGCACCACGGCCGATCGATCCGCCGACGGTGCAACAGAGCAGCCCACCCTCTGCACCACCCATCGGTGAACAGGTCGTGGTGCCGACAGCAGGCGAAGATACCGGCGTGCCGGGTGCGCAGATCCAAGGTCCGTCCGGCAACGAAACCCCCGAAAACCCGGATGAACCCGCAGCACCCGCCACAATCTCCGCCCGAGAGCTGGTCGTCGCCAACCCGACATTTGTGAAATACGTGGCGGGCCAGACCGTCAATTCGGCGGGCTCCGCCGGCGTGGCGGTGGCTCTGCCACTGGTGATGTTCGATATGACGGGGTCACCGCTGGCCGCTGGTCTGTCGACCTCCGCACTGTTCATCCCGAAGCTTTTCGAACTGCCCGCCGGTTACATCGCCGACTTCTTCGATCGGCGTCGAACGATGCTCATCTCGCAAGCGGTCGGTCTGGGTGCCGCGGCTACGGCCACCGGCATGATCCTGTTCGACATGCCGAATCTCGCCCTCGGACTGACTACGGCAACGCTGATCGAAGCCACCGCAGCCACCGTTCATTTGCGCATCTTTCAAACAGCGGTCCGAGATTTCCTCGCCGACGGAGAGAGGGAACGAGGAAACCGATTGGCGAACGTCAGCGGCTCTCTCGGCAATATCAGCGGTCAATTATTCGGTCCCATGCTGCTCGGCGTCGGGAACTCGATGCCATTCGCTGCTAATGCCCTGTCCTACGGGAGTTTTTTCGCGATTCTGCGTAAAATGCGGGATTCCTTTCCGGCACGGGCGCCCAAGGCTCCGGAGAGCTTTCTGCGCGCAATCGGGGAAGGGGCGCGAGCATTGTGGCAGGAAAACTTTCTCCGCGACTATACCGCGATTACCGTAGTCAACAACGCGGCCTGGGCAATCCTTCAAGTCCGCACTGCCTTCGTACTGCACGAGGCCGGATCGCCGGGCTGGGTCATCGGCGCGGTGTCCTCGGCAAGCGGGGTCGGCGCGATATCGAGCCTTTTCCTGCCGGGCTGGATCGATAAGGTCAAGATCGCCGCCTTGTATCCGGCGGTCCTCGCCGGCACAGCCGGCTTCTACACGCTTCAGGCGCTGACCGATAACCCTGCCTTGATCGCATCCGGCGCATTGGGGGGTTCGTTCATAATCCAGACAATGAATAATCGGATCTCCACCTACCAAATGCAAGTCTTTCACGGCGATCTCATGGGGAGAGCGACGAGTGTGAAAAGTCTGTTTCAGGGTCTCGGCCCCGCCGCCGGAGGACTGGTGGGCGGCGCGGTGGTGGGAGCATATGGCGGCGACGCTGCCGCCATGACGGCAGCCACCCTCACCGTAGCCACTGCCACCGGCTACGGCCTTCTCACTGTCGCGAGACGAGGCCGGGGCTTGTTCGGACGTTTGTGGCGCTCGACCGAGGCCGAGCCCGCCCAGTCGATCTCCGCGGAAACGGCAGGTGACGGCGCTACCGCGCACCTGGAGTCGGAAACACCCGCTGCCGAACCCGCCGCAGTCATCGAGAACACCGCGATCCAACTTTCTCGCGTGCTCCGAGTACTCGGTGATGTCAGTTCACCCGAACCCGACTACACCGACCCTCGATGGGATTCCGACAAGAACTGGAAAGCCGTCGAAGCGAGTATCGGAGCCCAACTCCGGCCGATCAAGACCCGCGACGGCATACTCACCTACATCGCTCAGACTGTTCGCGACAAAGATGACGGCGTCGACACCGTCGTCCTCATCGTTGACGACGGTGCCGACGCCTACGGCCATATATTCACCAATGTCAAAGGCGAAGTTCTGGTTTTCGACACCCTCATCGACAACCCCGACAACGACGTCCCCCGCGCACGCAGCTACTACGGCGATGAAAATGGTGCGGATACCTGGCAACCCAACTATGACGATGTCAAGAAGACCTTCGCCGCGTTCTATACATATGACAATGGCACGCTCACCCCATTGCACCAACCACGCGCCAGATATCGGCATATCCGGCACCCGCGCAAGATGCGAGGACACCCCGACTGATCAGGTCCGCCCAGGCAGCCCGGAACCACCGAAGTCGGCCAGCAGCGGCATCCGATGAAGGGGTCATTCGCTTCGGTAGCGCCGCAGAACGAGCAGATCGGGACGACATCACCACCCCGGAAGAGTTGCTCGGGCCAGCCGGCGGGGAGTCGAATCCCACGGAGTACGAGCGGGGCGCTATCGCGACCTCGCAGAACGACATCGACGTCAAGTATGGCGAAGAGGGACGCTACCGCGAACGCGGCAGTCAGAATTTCCTGTACACCGTGGCCGAGCAGCTGTCCATGATGTGGGGTCGGGTGGCCGGGCCAGGCGAACTCCGACTTACCAGCTCCGAACTCGCCGATCGAACAGCTGGACACGCTGATGACGCCCACCCGACCGACACCGACACCGCTGGGCGCGACCCCGGTCAACCCCGATCGGCCCACGCGCCCGACGATGACGCGCCGAACACGGCGACACCATGGAGTGGTCGATCCCACGCCGCGCATCCCGATTCAACCGACATCCCGCCTGACGACGAGTCGCCAGAGCCACAGTAGGCCCTGGTGACGACGCGTCGCTCAGTCGGCCCAGACCGTATCGATGGGGGTGGCCACGGTCGGCGGCGGGGTGGGAATGCCGTTGGGGGTGCGCGAGAACCGCGGTGCCGGGGCGTGCTGGGTGATGCCGTCCAGGGGCAGCAGCGAGCCGCGTGCCGCGATGTGCTCGTTCGCCGTCGCCTCCTCGAAGGTGAGCACGGGTGAGACGCACGCATCGGTGCCGGCGAAGATCGCGGTCCACTCATCCCTTGTCTTGACTCGGAAGCGTTCGGCGAAAAGCTTTTTCAGCGTCTCTTGGCCCGCCGGGTCGAGCTGGAAAGGTAGGCCTTCGGGATCGATGCCGAGTCCGGCCAATAATTGCGCGTAGAACTGTGGCTCGATCGCGCCGACCGCCATGTACTTGCCATCGGCGGTTTCATAGGTGTCGTAGAACGACATTCCGGTGTCGAGCAAGTTCACGCCGCGCTCATCAGACCAGGCGCCGAGCCCGCGCATGCCCCAGATCATCTGTGAAAGGGCAAGGGTGCCATCGACCATGGCCGCGTCGATCACCTGGCCTTTGCCGGAGGTCTGCCGCTCGACCAGCGCGGCGAGAATGCCGAACACCAGGAACATCGAGCCACCGCCGAAGTCGCCGACCATATTCAGCGGCGGCACCGGGCGCTCACCTTTGCGTCCGATCGCGTGCAGCACGCCGGTGAGGGAGATGTAGTTGATGTCGTGCCCGGCGCGGTCGGCCAGTGGGCCGTGCTGACCCCACCCGGTCATCCGGCCGTAGACCAGGCGTGGGTTGCGGGCGAGGGCCTCGTCCGGGCCGAGACCCATCCGCTCGGTGACGCCGGGCCGAAAGCCTTCGATCAGCACGTCCGCCTTCTCGATCAGGGCGAGCACCTTCTCGATATCGGCCGGGTTCTTGAGGTCGGCCTCCACGATGGTCCGTCCGCGCAGCTGTGCCCGGTCGATTCCGCCGGGCAGTTGGCCCGCGCGCTGCACCCGCACCACGTCGGCGCCAAGATCGGCGAGCAGCATCGCGGCGTGCGGGCCAGGGCCGATACCGGCAAGCTCGAGGACTTTGATGCCCGCGAGCGGGCCCTGTGCGGCGGTGGATGGAGTGCTCACGCCTACCTCGGTTCGTCGTTGATCCGGCGCACCGGAACCCGATGCATCCCTTCGGGCCGACCCGGAAGGGTGTATTGACAGTACGACAATAACTCTGTCCGCTCTGCGGGAACGCCGCCGCGCGGTGCGGGATCGCTGCGCCGGAGTCCCAACTATGACGGGCGCAGGCATCGGTTGTTCCTCTGGTGGCCACCTAACTCTTCGTCTAGCATTTTTTGTGCTGTCGTAGTGGCGACTCATGAAGAGACCTCGCCATGGCATTCTGTCGAGCTTTCCGGAATTTCAGCCGCGCGAATGAGTGATCAGTCCGATCGGGTGCGGCTGGCAACAAGGCGATTTTCACCTCGAGAGCCAATGCGCCGACCGTGCGCCGCAGCCGGTCAGCCGAATGGAGGACCGAGCAGATGGCACCGAAGGAATACCGGCCGGGAACTACGTTTCCCGGAATCATCGGGCGCACAACTGATGTGTCGAGTCCGGCTTGGCCGCAGCCGGTGCGTGCCGTGTCGGGGGCGCCGAATGTGCTGTTCATCGTGCTCGACGACACGGGGTTCGGACAATTCGGGTGTTACGGCAGTCCCATGGCCACGCCGAACATCGACGCCCTTGCCGAGGGTGGGCTGTTGTACAACAACATGCACACCACGGCGCTGTGTTCGCCCTCGCGCTCGTGCATCATGACCGGACGTAATCACCATGCCAACGCGATGGCGGGCATCACCGAGATCGCCACGGGATTTCCGGGCTACAACGGCAACATTCCATTCGAGAACGGTTTTCTCTCCGAGATGTTGCTGCAGCATGGATACAACACCTACATGGTCGGTAAGTGGCACCTGGTGCCCTCGGAACAGGAATCGGCCGCGGGCCCCTACGATCGTTGGCCGCTCGGCCGTGGATTCGAGCGGTTCTACGGCTTTCTCGGCGGCGACACCAGCCAGTGGTACCCGGATCTGGTGTACGACAATCACCAGGTCGAACCGCCCGCTTCCCCGGAGGATGGCTACCACCTGACCGCCGACCTGGTCGACAAGGCCATCTCCTTCATCGCCAGCGCCAAGCAAGTCGCTCCGGACAAGCCGTTCTTCCTGAACTTCTGCACCGGGGCGACGCACGCTCCGCACCACGTGCCGAAGGAGTGGGCGGATGTCTACCGGGGCCGGTTCGATGATGGCTGGGACGCCTACCGCGAGTACACCTTCAACCGGCAAAAGCAGCGGGGTGTCGTGCCGCCCGACGCGGAACTGTCCCGCCACGACCCGGATGTGCCGGACTGGGATTCGCTGTCACCGGATGCGCGTCGCCTCGCCGCGCGGATGATGGAGGTTTACGCCGGGTTCGTCTCGCACACCGACTACCACATCGGGCGGTTGCTGGATTTCCTGAAGGATATCGGCGAATTCGACGACACGCTGATCATGGTCGTCTCCGACAACGGCGCCAGCCCTGAGGGCGGAGTCACCGGGACCACGAATGAGTTGCAGTTCTTCAACAACGCCCCGGAACCGATCGAGGACAGCCTCCGCGCGATCGACGAACTCGGCAGCCCGAGTACGTTCAACCACTATCCGTGGGGCTGGACCTGGGCGGGTAACACGCCCTTCCGGCGGTGGAAACGCGAGACCTACCGGGGCGGCGTCAGCGATCCGTTTCTGGTTCACTGGCCGAGCGGCATCGGGGCGCGCGGTGAGGTCCGCACCCAGTACGCACATCTTGTCGACATGGTCCCCACCGTTCTCGATGTGCTCGGAATCGAGCCCATGTCCACCATCAAGGGCGTACCCCAGTCGCCCCTTCACGGCGTCAGCTTCGCTCACACCTTCGACAATCCGGCCGCGCCGACTCTGCATCACACGCAGTATTTCGAGATGCTCGGTCACCGCGCGATCGACCACGACGGGTGGCGGGCCGTGTGTCCCTGGCCGGGTTCCTCCTTCGCCGAAGCGGACAAGCCGTTCGGCACCCCCATCACCGCCGAGGACCTGGGTGAACTCGATGCCCACCACTGGGAGCTCTATCACATCGACGAGGACTTCGCCGAGAACCACGATGTCGCCGCCGAGCACCCGGACAAACTCATCGAGATGATCTCCTTGTGGTATGTGGAGGCCGGCAAGTACAACGTGCTGCCCATCGACAGCAGCACGCTGCAACGGCTGATCGTGGAGCGCCCCCAGATCACACCGGCGCAGACCAGCTACACGCTGCGCGCCGGCACCGAGACGCTGCCGGCGGCTGTCGCACCCCGGGTGCTCAACCGGCCGCACAGCATCACCGCCGACGTGGAGCTCCCGCCGGGCGGCGCCGAGGGGGTCTTGCTCTCCCAGGGCACCAACGCGGGCGGCTGGTCCTTCTATGTCAAGGACGGCCGATTGCACTACGCCCACAACTACGTTCGGCGCGCCCTGTACCGCGTGTCTTGCACGGACACCGTCCCCGAGGGCCGCCATGAGCTGCGCTTCGAATTCGAACCCACCGATATGCCCGACATCGCCCACGGCAAAGGCACACCGGGTCGCGCCCAGCTCTACATCGACCGCCGCCTGGTCGCCCAGAGCGAGATACCGGTCACCACGCCCGTCGCTTTCAATCCCGGCGGCATGACCTGCGGCGCCAACCCGGGCTCCGCGGTGGTGCCCGACTATGCGCCACCGTTCCGGTTCACCGGCACACTGCACTCCGTCACCGTCGATCTCTCCGGGGACCTGATTACCGACGTAGACAGTGAGATCCGCATGCATATGGCGCGACAGTAAGGCATCGACTCGGCGGTCGGCGTCCTGCTGTCCCGTGCGGCTTGGCGGACCCGGCTGGGAGCGGTTGCCTGGTGTGGCAACCGTTTTCGGTGGCGCGGGTGGCTTGGCGTCAGCAGTCGGGCTGCCGGCCACTCCGTCAGCCGAGGAAGGATTCGGGGCCGAATCGACCCCAGGCGACGAACACCGCCAACGTGAGATAGGTCAGATTCAGCGCCACCGTCATGCGTTCGCCTTGGCGGAGGTGGGCGATCATCGCGCCGACCATCAGAACGATCCAGCAGATGGCAGTCACCGGCACGAGTACCGGTGCGATGTCGGTGACGGCGGGCGCAATCAGACCGAATGCGGCCAGGATCTCCAGGACCCCAAGGGTTTTGACGAGACCAACACTGGCGTGCTCGGTCCACGCCCCACCTGGGGCCTGCGCCAGTTTCTCTTTGGGCACAAATGTCTTGGTGATACCACCGATCAGGGCGACGGTGGCCAACAGTGCGGCGCAGACCCACAGGGCGAGGTTCATGACACTTCTCCTTATCAGCGATTCGCACACCAGACGCCGAAACCGCGATCGGTGTGACAGCGCGGGTTTGTGACGCGCGGCATAGCGAAGCGCGACCAGGGTTGCCGTGATCTGCCGTGTTCGGTCCTCGCATTGACCATCGCCGGGCGCGATGCCATTATGATCATGCGTTCATGAACGCATGATCATAATAACCGAGGAGGTTTCGATGGCCGAGATCGTCAATACCGCGCAGGCGGAGGCGTGGAATGGGTACGAAGGTGCGCACTGGGCCGATCACGCCGACCGGTATGACGCGGTGAACGGCGGGTTCAACGAGGTCCTGCTGGCGGCCGCGGGGATCGGCGACGGCGACCGGGTCCTCGATATCGGCTGTGGCAACGGCCAGTTGACCCGGCTTGCCGCCGTGCGGGCCGCTTCCGGGTCGGCGACCGGCGTCGATCTGTCGGGTCCGATGCTCGCCAGCGCGCTCGCCAGCGCGCAGGCCGAGGGCATCGCGAATGTGTCGTTCCAGCAAGGCGACGCACAGGTGTACCCGTTCCTGGCGGGCGAATTCGACGTGGCGATGAGTCGATTCGGGATCATGTTCTTCGCCGACCCGGTCGCGGCCTTCCGTAACGTCGCTCGTGCCCTGCGGCCTGCCGGTCGGCTCGTGTTCGCGGCCATGACCTCAGCGGTCGGAACGGATCTCGGCACCGTATTCGGCGCTCTCGCACCATATCTCCCGTACGCAGGGCCGACGGACGGACATGGTCCTACCTCGTTTTCCGACCCCGATCACGTCCGTTCGGTGCTGTCGGACGCGGGTTTCACCGACATCGCTTATACGAGGATCGAGGCCGACGGAATCTGGGGGCGTGACACCGCAGATGCGGCCGATTTCATTGCGGGTTGGGGGCCGATCCGCCATCAGTTGAGCCAAGTGGATCCAGCGGTCGAGGTCGATATCCGCGGCGCGCTGCTCGACGCACTGCGCCCGTTCCACAGCTCTGGTGGCGTTCGGCTGCGTGGCACCGCCTGGTTGGTCACGGGGAAAACACCGCTACGGGGGTGTCGGTAAGACTGCTGTCACCGAGTACGCGCGATTGCTCTGGCCCAGGTCAGAAGATCACCCTTGCCCCGCCCGAGTGGGCCGGCGGCCTCACCGACGCCGACCGGCGCGGGATCACCCCGATCTTCCACACCACCATGACCCTCTATGGCGAGATCCAGCTGCGAACCGACCGACGCCTGGACCTGGCCGGACTCGCGGCATCCGGCGGGAGCTGAGGGGCTCTGCTGCGCAATTCGCCGCCAGCCTCACAAGGGCCGCCACGATCGAGCGGTTTGGGTACTTCCCCAAGCTGACCGATGTGCCGGAGCCGGTGGTCGCGCATGTGCGCACGGTGCTCGCGATGGCGGAAGCGGTGGCGACCGGTCATGACTCGAAGTGGACGTTGTGGCGGCATCGGAGTTCTCGTGGACCCGGCTGGAAGTGGTGCACGAGACGGTGCAGGCGGTGGCGGAGGCAGTGGTCCGGGCGGAGGTGAACACTGGCTTCTGCGCTGTGTCCGCGTCCATGCACGCGGTGTCCGCCTTGCTTCCGCAAGTCATCTCGAATTCGATCGGAGACGGGTTTCCAAGTGGCGTTCTTCACGGCATAGCGTTTGCCGATGCCGTGCACAACGGTTCTGTTGTCCGAAAGGAGGTCGGTATTATCGCCTTCTTCGACCAGTCTTTCGCTGTCACTCCATCATCGTAGTGCAGGAGGGGCTCGATTTGATGTGCCCCCGTTTCGTCCTCGTTCGGAACATCCCGTTCAACTGTTTTCGTATCTCGGCGTGATCTAGCGTGAATTATTCACGAATGCGATACAAATTACCGAGCTGTCGTGGTCTGGGCTTCCGGCAAAGAGTTTGTCACTGCTACTTTGATAGATGAGCATCGGCCTCTCGGGATCGTGGAGTTCTCGGTGGTTCGCGTGCCACCAGCTTGTGGTATTTTCGTCATATACTGCGTAATCGAAGTTGGTGTATCCCGGTTTTGCTCGATCAACATCTCCCCGCATGTCTACCTGGCCAGTGGTCGGATCTGGTGCAAACAGTGTGGGATCAGGGGTTTCCGCACCATGGCCTGCGCGAATGTTCGCTATGCTCGCAGTGGTAGGCGCGGATTGACCCGACCAGAACTGTTTAGAGAAGATGACCGCTTTCCATTCTGACGGGCTCCCGGGGGGCAGGTACCGATCCACGCCCTGTAGTCGGGCGAGGTCGGGATCCGCTTTCACCTTGTTTATAAATTCGCTGACGTCGGCGGGTTTGGTCGCGAAAATGGCATTGAAATTGTCCGCATAAGTCGAAACCCTGGCGAATGCTCGCCGATTGCCTTCAATTTTCGCCGCCTCCCTGGTTTCTGTCATTTCCCTTTTATATTCTTCGGACAACGTGGACCAGACTTTCTTCGCGTCATCCTGGGCCTTCGCCAGTATTTTTTGATGGCGGTCGATGAGGTCGAGTTGCCGTCTTGATATGTCAGGGTTTTCTTTCCATGCCGTTCCGTAGTTCTTCCGTAGGGAGTTCTCCAGTTTGTCGAGTTTTTCTCGGAAATGTTTTACCTTGGCGTTGGCTATTTCGCCGGGCGCCAGCACTTCCTCCGCCTTCGTGATAGCGTTGTGTGACCGTATGTCACCGAATGCAAGGTTCATCGGTGGTGGTCGATCGAGTCTTCCGAGTCTTAGTGCGATAACTCCGATACACCCGTTGTCGAGGGCGTCCCGTTCCCGAAAAATCATATCTCGCCCTTTTTGCGCTTCCCACATTGCAATGTATTCGGACTTCGTATACGTGCGTCGAGTTCCGTGTATACCGTTCGAGCCGGTCGTGTGTCGTGGATCGAGCGGGGATGACTGTCTCGACGTACCCGACTCGAAATTCGTTCTGTCGAGCTCAGGTTTACTGTGCCGGTCGTTACCGACTGTCCGATCGGGCGTTTCCATGGGAGAGCGTTGCGTCGAGGCAGTGTCGTCGGTCAAGGCATGTTTCAGCCGCCCGACGTTCGACCTGTCGGCATTGGCGTACACCAGACTCGTGTTCCGAAGCCCCCTCGCGCCTATGTCGCCCCGATAGGTGTCAGCGAGAAACCCTACCAATCGATCGGATGCATGCAGGAGGGCTTGCACCAATCCCGTCCCCAGCAACAGCCCTCACGCCTCTGCGGTATGGCAGCGGCGTTGTCTTTGCCACCTCGCGGGAACGGAGAGGAGCACTCGCCGCGAATGTCGCGATACTTCGCCGCCTATGCATGAAGTTGCTCGGTTGCCGAATCGCAGGCCGCACCAGGTACGTGTCCCCGGCAGTTGCGGCATATTTCAGATATTACTGAACCTCACTCCACCGATGTGGTTTCGGGCTGGTTCGCGCGTCAGCGGGCGCGCGGATCAGCGTGTTTCGGGTGTGAGGTAGCCGCTGGTCTGCCCAGCTTTTCCACGGAGTTCTCGGTTCGGGCCGTGTCGGGCCGGTGGGTCAGGCGGTGGCTGGTTGTGGAGTGTGTAGCCGATCGTGGTGTCCCACAACATGCGCCATGCCTGCGGCCAGGGCCAGTGGCTGGGTAAGTGCGGGACGGGCCGGTGTTGAGGCCGGGCCAGGTGGACCGCGACGATGACCAGTTTTGCGGGGCAGAGTGGCGGTGCGGGCCTTGCTGTATGCGTTGCCGGCGAGAATGCCGGTGGGCACGCAGCAGGTTGTGGGCGATCGCGGCGCAGAGCGCCCAGGCGCAGTTCGCGCCGAATTTCCCGGACGGGATGTGAGCCAGCGGCCCGGCGATGAGATCGGCGAACACGGTCTCGATCACCGCGTGGCGGCGGTGGGTGATGTCCCCGTCAGCGGTGGCTTCGGTGGAGTTGCTGAAGAGCTGGTGATACCGCCAGACCGGGAACAATAGAAGAAAGACCGCACCAGTTGGCTCGGCACCCACACGCCGGCACTGTTCCTCAACCGCCATGGCGGCCGGCTCACCGCCCGCGCGATCGACCACCTCCTCGACGAACTCGCACACGAGGCCGACCTGGTGGCGAGGCGGGACGACCGTTCGCCTCCGCACACACCCTGCGGCACACCTTCGGCACCACCTGCTGCGCTCCGGCGTCGACGTCGTCGTGGTCGCCCAGATGATGGGCCACCGCTGCCTGGATACCCACCCGGCTGTTACACCCTGCCCAACCACATCGACCTCCGAGACCGCGGTCGCCAGACTCCCCACGGGCCAGTAAGCACAACCCACCCCTGCTCAGTTCGGCCAACGCGAATCGCGTGTACTCAGTGACAGCAGTCTTGTCGACATCCGTACGGTAGGCCGCATGTCACCGAGAAAGGCAGCAGTCCTGCGCGATCGCGATGATGAACGCGACCTGCGTGGGCATCTGATCGCGACCGCGGAGCAGATGATGGCCGAGCAGGGCTCCACCGGTCTCACCGTCCGCGCGATCGCGCGGACGGCCGGTGTCGCCGACGGGGTGCTCTACAACCACTTCGCCGACAAGGAAGAACTGCTGGCCGCCGCGCTGCGTGCGCATGTCGACCGGGTACAGCGCGAACTCGGCCCGCTTCCGGACGCGGGCGTCGGCGAGATCGAGACAAACCTGCGCAACTACCTCAGCCGAGGTCTCGAGCTGCACCGGGCGATCTTGCCCGTCTTCGCCGGGCTGTTGACACACCCCACGGTGCTGGCCCGATTCGCCGAATCCAATCAGGGAGAACGGGATTGGCGGGATCGACTCGGTAACTACCTGCACGCTGAACGCGACCGGGGTCGTCTCGCGCCGGACGCGCAGGTCGATGCCGCGGTCGCGATGTTGGCCGGCGTTTGCCACGACCATGTTCTGTCGGCGTTGTTGACGGGGCAGCCGGCCGCGACAGCGCCATCGGTCGACTCGGTGGTCGCTGCCGTGCTCGACGGAATCGGCGCTGGCGCGGTCACTGGGTCCGGTCGGAACCCGCCGACGCATTGATGGCCGCGACCGAGAAACCGATTGCCGCTTCGACGGCTACAACTACTCCGGCATCCACCTCGAGGCCCCCGGTGAGTGGTTCGACAAGCACCTGAAATGACTCTGTCAACTGGGTAGGTGCAGGGGCATCCGCGCCGTGATGCGCCGTGTGCACCGCAACAGTTCGGCCGCCCGATCGATCGGGCGGCCGGCTGAGTTCGTGCTACTGGATCCGGGTCGCGCGCAACACGTGCGGGCCGAAAGCGCCATCGGCGAATTCGGGTTCCGGACTGCCCAGATATCCGTCGACCAACGTGCGCGCGGATCGGTCGTCCACTCGATCGAAGCCGATCTCCCGGAGCACCTGCGCGAATTCCGCCGCGGTGAAGAACGACAGCCACGGCTCGCCGATCGAGGCGACGCGGCCGGCCCTGGCCTGCCGCTGTGCCGCTTGCTCGGGTGCTGCGGCGGACTCCGGATAGAGATAGTCGAGGACCAGCTGGACCGGAGTCGCCTGGCCCGCCACGAATCGCAGGGTGTCGAGAATCGTCTCTCGCGTCAGGTACATCACCACCCCGAGCCAGACGAACGTGCAGGGGCGGCCCCGGTCGAATCCGGCTGCCGTCAAACCGCTTGCGAGCGTTTGACTTTCGAAGTCGACCGGTGCGAAGGTCAGGGACGGGGGAATGTCGATGGCAGCGGCGGCGAGCCGCTGCCGCTTCCACGCCTGGGTATTGGGGTGGTCGACCTCGAAGACCCGCAGCTGCGGATGCGGGTTGCGGTAAGCGAAAGTGTCCAGGCCCGCGCCGAGGATGACCACCTGCCTGGTGCCGGCAGCGACGGCGGCCGCGACAGTCTCCTCGGCGAAACGCGCCCGGGCGGCGAGGAACATCCGCCGTCGTCGTTGTAGCGCGAGGTCCGCGGGTTCGCGCAGCACGCCTCTGGCCAGATCGGGCAGCCGATCGGGACTTACGCCCGTGATGCGGATGGCTAGCGGGTCGGTGAAGATCCGCGGCTCGGCGGCGACCTGGTGATAGGCGCGAGCGTAGGCGGTGGCGAGCGCGGTGCGACTGGGCTGACCGAGTTGCATATCGCCGAACCTACCGCCCCGTGGCATGGAGTCGATCCGCGATATCAGGATGTCGCGATCCGGCCACCTACGGGTCGGTGTCTTTCGCGGCGGGCGAAGTCGAGTTCGTGGCGAACACCACCGGGGATTCGCGGTGGCCGGCTGTCAGCGTGTGGCTCAGGTGAGTTCGAGCCCGCCGTCGATGGTGACGACCTGGCCGGTGAGCCAGGTGGTGCCCGGGTCGGCCAGGCGCAGAATCCAGGAGGCGACCTCGTCGGGTTCGCCGCGGCGGCCCAGCGGGATACGACTGCTCTCGTCCTGCTTGATCTGCCGTGCCGTGCTGTCGGCCAGCCCGGCTGCCGACAATGCCTCACTTTCGGTAGGGCCGGGCGCCAGGGCATTGACTCGGATGCCGTCGGAGGCCAGTTCGATGGCCCAGCAGCGGGTGAGATGCTCGAGGGCGGCTTTGGAGGCGGCGTAGTGGCCGGCGCCGGGCAGTGGCCGGTGGCCGTAGGTGCTGGAGATGTTGACGATCGTCCCCCGGGTCTGCCGCAGACGGGACAGGGCGGCATGGGCGACAAGGCTGGGGGCGGTGACATTGAGGTCCCAGAGGGCCGTGATGGACTCGGCGGTGACCTGCTCCAGCGCCATCATCTTGGTGGCCCCGGCATTGTTGACCAGCACGTCTACCCGGCCCCACCGTTCGATGGCCGCGTCGATCAGGGCTTGGGGTGCGCCGGGGGCGCAGATGTCGACGGGGAGCACCGCGATGCTGTCGTACCCGGCGGCAGTGGCCGCCAGGGCCTCCCTGCGCCGCCCAGCGCCCAGTACATGGGCACCGGCGCGCGCGAATGCTCGGGCGGCGGCGCGGCCGATACCCGAGCCTGCGCCGGTCACGATGACGACCTTGCCGGTGAAATCGGCGTCGAGTCGATTGGGCTGGTGGGTGGGTTCGTTCACCACGCTCTCCTTGTTCGATGTTTGTGAAACATCGAACAAGATATCATGGTCGACATGAAGCAGGCGCGCCATCCCCGACCAGGCGAAATGACCCTGATCGAGGTGATGGGGGCGCTCAGCGACCCGATTCGGGTGGGGCTGGTACGGGTGCTGGCGGACGGCCGCGAACGGGGCTGGGGCGAACTGCGGGCACCGGTGGCCAAATCGACGCTCAGTCATCACCTGCGGGTGCTGCGTGATGCGGGCCTCACCACCACCCGGCAGGAGGGAACCCGATGCTTCGTGACGCTGCGGCGCCCTGATCTGGACGGCCGGTTTCCCGGACTGCTGGCGTCGGTGCTGGCCATCGCCGACCGTGACGACGTCGGGGCTCAGGTCGGTGTGGCCGATGACTCGGCCATCCCCACTGGCCGACCCGCGAGGGATCGGGACCGTTCGGCTTAGGAGGCCGCCGCGCGTCATCTCGAATCCATGACAATGGATGTGAAGGTTTCCCGCCGCGCAATGCCCGGTAGGAACCTGCGGCTTCGTGTCCTGTGCGGGAAAGCTGGCAGACGTGGGGATGGCCGAAGTTGCTGGGGGCAACAACATCTGGCTGATCATTCGGTGAAATATCGCTCGGCCGTGTCTTGCCGGGACGCGGTGTGGGTGTAGCCGGCATTTCGACACGCCCACGTTTCGGCCGACCGCATACGAGGGATGTGTTGTGCGGCAGCGTGTCTCGCTTGCGGGTGCGATACCCGACTGCCGCATCCTGTTCGTAGGCTGGCCACCCAACGGATAGGGCTCGCACACGCCGCCCGCTGAAGATAGTCTTCATCAGTGCAAACATCTGCTGGCCAGGGGTGGTACGAACTACTTGTCGGCCTCGTCATCCTGGTCGGCCTGCTCGGGATCATCATCCCCATCCTGCCGGGCGTCATCCTGATCGTCGGGGCTATCGCGGTGTGGGCCTTCCTGACCGGCGGAGTCACCGCATGGACGGTCTTCGCGATCAGCACGGTGTTGCTCGTGATCTCGGGGATCGTCAAATACACCTGGCCGGGGCGGAAGATGAAGGACGCGGGCGTGTCCAACCGCGCGGTCGTCCTCGGCGCGATTCTCGGTATCGTCGGGTTCTTCGTTATTCCGGTGGTCGGGTTGTTCGTCGGTTTTGTTCTCGGCGTGTACCTTTCGGAATTGCAACGTTTGCGTGTCCATCAACAGGCTCGGCAGGCAACGGTTCATGCGTTGAAGGGCGTCGGTCTTTCCATTTTCATCGAACTCTTCGGCGCGTTGCTGGCCACGGGAGTCTGGATCGTCGGCGCCCTTGTGACGTAGCCGCAGACTTCGCGTCCGGATAGCTGGGGTCTGTCTTCGCGACGATTTTGCGCGAGCATCGGACGCGAGTATTAGAGTTGAGGTGCTTCATCGACATGCCTTTGCTTCGCGCCTCCGGTTGGTTCGGATGAATGCCATCCGGCTCCTGCCGACGAAATATCCGAGTCGAGAGTGCGTCTTCGAATAGCCCAGACGTGCCCGATGGCACGTCGTGAAAGGGGAGACCATGAAGCTCGCAGTTATCGGTGGCACTGGAATGATCGGATCGCGGGTGGTCCGGAAACTGACCGAAGCCGGACACGAGGCAGTCCCCGCGGCGCCTTCCACCGGCGTCGACCTGATCACGGGGAAGGGCTTGGACGAAGCGCTGGAGGGCGCCGACGTCGTGATCAACGTGACGAACTCGCCGACCTTCGACGAGGCGTCCCTGGATTTCTTCCGCACCTCCATGAACAACCTGCTGGCCGCGGGGGAGCGCGCTGGTGTCCGCCACCAGGTGATCCTTTCGATCGTCGGCGTGGATCAGGTGCCCCAGCTGGACTATTACCGGGCCAAGACCCTCCAGGAAGACCTGCTTCGGCAGGGGCCGACGCCGTATTCCATCGTGCGCGCTACCCAGTTCTTCGAGTTCGTGGACGCGGTCATGTCCTGGACCGCGGATGACGGCACCGTCCGTCTGCCCGCCACCCGGATACAACCGATCGCCGTCGCGGACATCGTCGACACGATCGTCGAAGTCTCCACCAACCCTCCGCTCAACGGCATCCGGAACATCGCAGGTCCCGACGTCTTTCGTCTCGATGAACTCGGCAAGATCACCCTGGCCGCGCACCATGACGACCGGACCGTCGTCACCGACGACAAGGCGGGCATGTTCAGTGCCGTCACCGGCGACACACTCATCGCGGGACCGGACGCCCACCTGGCGCCAACGCACTACCGGGACTGGATGCGACAGGCGCACTGAACCGGGGCGGCAACCGGTTGAGATCCCCGATTGTGGTCGCTACGTGCTCTCGCCTTCCGCTTTCTCCTCGAAGACCTGCACGGCGATCTGGTAGCCCTCGAAGGCGCGGGCGGCGCCGGCGTACGCCTCGATGTGGATGAATACCTCGACGATCTCCGCCGCGGTGACCCCGTTGTTCAACGCGATGCGCAGCTGTCCGCGCAGCGGTTCGAGTGTGCCCGAGGTCGCCGCGATCGCGACGGACACGAGGGCGCGGGTACGGGTGTCGAGGATGTCGGTTCGCGACCAGGCGTCGCCGAAGGTGTGCACCGTGGCGAGGCGCTTGAAATCCTCCCCGTTCGCGGGCTCACCGATACCGGGCTCGAGGAATTGTTCCAAACGCACGCCGAGCAACTGCTCGGCGGTGTCGAGCGCGGCGGCGTAACTCAGCTCTTCGTTGCTGTTGGCCATAGAGAGATTATCGACCAGCGCGTCGAAGATGGGAGCAGGAATAGCCTGACCACAACCGAATTCGGGATGAAGCAGGTTTGTCGGGGGTAAATGAGGCCGACGGTATTTCTTTCCGCCGTCTGGTATTCGGCGTCAGGTCGGTGAACACTGGGGACAAATGCATCAATGACGTACAGTGTCCATTCAACCGAAGGATGCAAATGTCCTCCAGAACTGTCAAGATCGTTGCAGCGAGCGCCATGACATTGTCTCGTGGTGTCGTTGCCGCTCCCGCAGCTTCGGCCGGCATCATGACATCCGCCCCCGCGTCGAATTCAGCCACTCCGGTCGGTGGATCGGTCGGGTTGTGTTTCGACCTCGGCAGCGCCATCGTCTGCCTGTGAGGCGTTCGACTCAGAGCGTTGCGGCGTGAGCACTACCGTTCGATGGCAGGGAACGGAATCGTGTCTCCCGCTTGGCTTACCGGCAGTTCGTCGCGACGAAGGCGGAGGGTCGGTGGCTCCGGGCGGTAGAGCGGCAGCGTCGGGCTCGGGTCGGTGTGGATGGTGCGTTCACGGACCGGGAGCCGGTAGAACGCTCGGGCGTTGTCCTCGAGTACCGCGTACATGTCGGTGCCCACCACATCGCAGATGAGTTCGACGTCCGAGTCCTGGAACGGTCGGCCCGCGCGGGCGCCGGGGAGATCGGTGCCGAACATCAGCGCCCCGGGGTTCACCGCGTGGATGCGGCGCAGCGTGTCGGCGACGTTCATGCCGAGCCGACCGAAGCCGGTCGCCTTGACCCGTGCCCCGCGATCGACGAGATCGAGCAAGAACGGCAGCCCCTCCTCCGACATACCCAGATGGTCGATCGACAGTGCGGGCAGCTTGGAGATGACCGGTTGCAGCGAGGCGAGCATGGTGCCGTCGATGTAGACCTCGACGTGCCAGCCGACCAATTCATGTGCGCGCAGCGCCTGCAAGGTCATTCCGGTGATGTCCATGGCGGCACGTTTGAGGTTGAACCGCAGTCCGCGCACACCGATGCGGTCCAGCTCGATGATCTCCTCGTCGGTGGCGTCCAGATCGAGGCGAGTGACGCCGACCCAGCCCTCGCCGAGTTCGGAGAGGGCGGCCTTCAGGTAGCTCTGATCGGTGCCCTGGAACGAGCCGCTGACCACGGCGCCGCCGCCGACATCGAAGCGCGCCATGCGCTTCCGATAGTCGGCGATGGTGAACGGGTCGGGCAGGTAGCCCTCGTTCTCGGCCAGCGGGAACCGCGGGTCGAAGATGTGCAGGTGGGCATCGAACACTTGTACAGAATGCCTCAGCGTCGGATTTTCCGCTGCCGCAGCGAGGAGGTCGGCACGGTGGCGGACTGTCGGTCTCGCCGCAGGACGATCACACTTTGTGCGGCTCGCTGGCGCGCAGCATGTCTTCCCGCTCCACGACCTTGACTCGCTCGCGGCCCTCGGGTTCGCCGAGGGCGCGCTCGTGCGCGTCCAGGCGGTACCAGCCCTGCCAGGTGGTGAACGGAATGCCCTTGCTTTCGAGGAATGCGGTGACGGCGTCGAGCTCCGGTTCGGCGGCCGGGGTGAAGTTCGGGCTGTCGTCGAGCAGGCACGCCACGGTCTCGTTGGCGTCGCCCTTGGTGTGGCCGATCAGGCCGACCGGACCGCGCTTGATCCAGCCGGTGACGTACGTGCCGGGCAGGTAGCGTTCGGCGCCGTCGGCGTTCTCGTCGGCGATCACGCGACCCGCCTCGTTCGGGACGGTGCCCGCCTGGTCGTCGAACGGCAGGTTGGTCAGGTTCTGCGACAGGTAACCGACGGCCCGGTAGACCGCTTGGACGTCCCAGTCCTTGAACACGCCGGTGCCCTTGACGTTGCCGGTGCCGTCGAGTTGGGTGCGCTCGGTGCGCAGGCCGACCACTTTGCCGTCCTCGCCCAGCACCTCGCTGGGGGATTCGAAGAAGTGCAGGAACAGCTTGTGCGGGCGTTCGCCCACGTCCCGGATGGCCCACTGCTCCAGGGTGTTGGCGACCATGTCGACCTGCTTGGAGTGCCGGCGCGCGGCTTCGGAGCCTTCGTCGTAGTCGATGTCCTCGGGGTCGACGATGACCTCGATGGTCGGCGAGTGGTCGAGTTCGCGCAGTTCCAGCGGCGTGAACTTGGCCTGTGCGGGTCCACGGCGGCCGAACACGTGCACCTCGACGGCCTTGTTGGCTTTGAGTCCGTTGTAGACGTTCGGCGGGATCTCGGTGGGCAGCAGCTCGTCACCGGTTTTGGCCAGTACGCGCGCCACGTCGAGCGCGACATTGCCGACACCGAGCACCGCGACCTTCTCCGCGTCCAGCGGCCAGGTCCGTGGCACGTCGGGGTGCCCGTCGTACCAGGACACGAAATCCGCGGCGCCGAAGGAGCCGTCCAGGCCGATACCGGGGACGTCCAGCGCGCGGTCGGCGTTCGCCCCGGTGGAGAAGATCACCGCGTCGTAGAACCTGCGCAAGTCGTCGAGGGTGATGTCGGTGCCGTAGTCGATGTTGCCGAGCAGTCGAACCTGCGGCTTGTCGAGAACCTTGTGCAGCGCGGTGATGATGCCCTTGATCCGTGGATGGTCCGGCGCGACGCCGTAGCGGATCAGACCGAATGGCGCGGGCATCCGCTCGAACAAGTCGATGCTCACCTCGGCGTCGGATTTCATCAACGCGTCGGCGGCGTAGATCCCGGCCGGTCCGGCGCCCACGATCGCGATGCGCAGCGGGCGGGTTTCGGCGGTGTGCGCGTCAGGCCCGGCGGAGGCAGCTTGCGTCACCACGGAGGGCCCGCGTAGTCCGCTGGTCGATCCTGCACTCTGTTCGGTCATGTCTTAAGCGCACCCTTATGGTCGAAAAGATGAACGGCGTCGGCCTTAGCTTAGGCTAAGTTGACGCATGGCTTGGTTGCACCGTGGCGGTGCGGCACCGGCGAGGTCGGCTCTGGCTGCACGGTGCCCGGTTCGCTGTGACGAGGAGCTGCCGAATCGCGATGACAGCAGGCCACAGCCCCGCGATTCTATCGGGGTAGCCGAGGGTGTCCCGCGCCGGTGCGCGTACTGGACGACGGCTATCGAACATCACCTCCGCCGGTTACCCGTTCGGCGTGTTCGCTACCCGACCATCCGGTCCGCGTCGAGCCGGCGCCCACGGCGCTGGTCCGGGTCCGACGTTCGATACCCCGTGCGACCAGGGATCATCGAGTCATGACCGAGCAGCCGCCGAGCGTGGGCGACGACGACATCATCCGGGTCGACCAGACCGACAAGCGCTCCGCGGCGCCCTTCATCGCGGCCGCGGTGGTCGCGGTGATCGTGCTGGTGGCGGTCGTGCTCGGCGGGGTCCTGTCGCCTGCTGAGAAAAATGTCACAGATTCCGACCGGATCGTCGCCGCGGTCCGCAACTTCGTCGAGGGCTCCAATGCCACCGTTGCGGTGCCCCCGCCTGGCACCGCGTGCCAGGGCTTCGACGCCGCGCGCTCGCCGCTCGCCGGACAGGCTGGCGCCGGAAAGTCCGTCGAGATCACGAAACTCGACAACCCGATGGTGGACGGCGACAAGGGAAAGGCGACCGTGACCACGAAGGTCGACGGGACATCGACCACGAAGACCTGGAATCTCACTCGATCCGGATCGAAGTGGTTGGTCTGCACCTGAGCGTTCTCGCAGTGTGAACACCCGTTTGACACGGTGACCCGCATCGGTGCAATCTCAGTCGAAGGTCATGAGAACCAGTGTCAAGCCCCGGCATTACTGGTCGGCAACCCTCCTCCGCGGTGGGGTGCTCCGGGTGACGACCTGGCCGTGCCTCGAACCTGGGCAGGGCAAGTGCGGATTCGCAGGAGGTGCACATGAGTTATGCCGGTGATATCACCCCGGAACAGGCTTGGGAACTGTTGCGGGAGGACCCCCGCGCCGTCCTTGTCGACGTGCGCACGGAAGCCGAATGGAAATTCGTCGGCCTCCCCGACACGAGTTCGATCCAACGGCCGACTGTGCTGATCGAATGGGTGGACTCGACCGGTGCGCGCAACGAGGCATTCGTCGAGCAGTTGCAGCAGGCTCTGGCGGATCGTGATCCGCAGACGCCGGTCATTTTCTTGTGTCGCTCCGGCCAGCGTTCGATCGGCGCGGCGATCGCCGCGACCACGGCGGGCTACCGCACCTCGTACAACGTGCTCGAGGGCTTCGAAGGTCCGGTGGACGAATTCGGGCATCGGGGCGGCTCCGGCTGGCGCGCCCACGGACTGCCATGGCGGCAGTCGTGATCACCGGCGGCGCGTTCAACCGGCCGTTGCCCGAGGGCGTCGGCCCGGCGACGCTCAGTGTGCGGGGTGGCGTCCGGCGCTCCGGTTTCGAGGAAACCGCCGAGGCGCTCTACCTGACCTCAGGCTTCGTCTACGAAAGCGCCGAGGCCGCCGAGGCCGCGTTCACCGGCGATGTCGAGCACTTCGTCTATTCCCGGTACGGCAATCCGACAGTCGCCATGTTCGAGGAGCGCATGCGGCTGATCGACGGCGCCGAAGCATGTTTCGCGACGGCGAGCGGAATGGCCGCGGTCTTCACCGCCCTCGGCGCGCTGCTCGGCGCCGGCGATCGACTCGTCGCCGCACGCAGCCTGTTCGGTTCCTGCTTCGTGGTGTGCAACGAGATTTTGCCGCGCTGGGGAGTGGAGACCGTTTTCGTCGACGGCGAAGATCTGGACCAGTGGGAGCAGGCGCTGTCGGTGCCGACGAAGGCGGTGTTCTTCGAGACGCCCGCCAACCCGATGCAGACGCTGGTCGATGTGCGTCGGGTGAGCGAACTGGCTCACGCGGCAGGCGCGAAAGTGGTGCTGGACAACGTCTTCGCCACACCGCTGCTGCAGCGCGGGTTCGAGCTCGACGCCGACGTGGTGGTCTACTCGGGCACCAAGCACATCGATGGACAGGGGCGGGTGCTCGGCGGCGCCATTCTGGGCGCCAAGGACTACATCGACGGCCCGGTGAAAACGCTCATGCGCCACACTGGTCCGGCGCTGAGCCCGTTCAACGCCTGGACGCTGCTCAAAGGGCTGGAGACGATGCCGCTGCGGGTGCGCCACTCGGCGGAATCCGCGCTGCGGATCGCCCGCTTCCTGGAGGGCAACAAGTCGGTCAGCTGGGTGAAATACCCCTTCCTGGAGTCGCATCCGCAGCACGCTCTGGCAACCAGTCAGATGAGCGCGGGCGGCACCGTGGTCACCTTCGAACTGGACGCGCCGGAGCACGAGGCGAAGAAGCGCGCCTTCGAGGTGCTCAACCGGCTGCGCGTCGTCGACATCTCCAACAACCTCGGCGACGCCAAGAGCCTGATCACCCACCCCGCCACCACGACCCACCGCGCGATGGGTCCGGAAGGGCGTGCCGGTATCGGTCTCTCCGACGGCGTGGTCCGGATCTCGGTCGGCCTCGAAGACGTCGAGGACCTCCTCGCCGATCTCGATCACGCATTGAGCTGACGACCCTCGCGCGCCCTGCCTGCTGCTCGAACACGCACCACCCAGCGCGCGGGCCTCGCCGCATGTGCCGAGCGCCCCGGGTGTTTCGGCTGGGCGTCGCGACGACAAGCCGTCAGCGGTGGGAGGTGTGCTCGATTTTGCTGAGGTGGGCGATGTTCGCCTGGTCGGCGGGCGTTGTGCTGGGTTCGGCGCCGAACCAGGCGTCGAGGATCTCCCGGAGTTCGCCGCTCGAGGTCGAGCGCAGGCTCAAAGCGAGGATGTTGGCGTCGTTCCAGGTGCGGGCGCCTGCGGCGGTCGCCGCGTCGGTGCAGAGTGCGGCGCGGACGCCCGCGACCTTGTTGGCCGCGATCGAGGCGCCGGTGCCCGTCCAGCAGCAGACGACGGCTTGATCGGCGCGGCCTGCCGCGACATCGCGGGCGGCCGCTTCGCTCGCCCAGGCCCAGTCGGCGCGTTCGTCGTCGGACAGTGCGCCGTGCCGCACAGTCCAGTGTCCGCGACGAGCCAACTCCTCGACCAGTTCGTCGGCAATGCCTACCCGCTCGTCCGCAGCCACCGAGATGCGCATGGTTTCAGCGTAGTGGCCTGGTCGAACGGTCGGTCCGCGCGGTTCAGTGCGCGATTCCCAGTGATGAGGATCGGATAACTGTCCGAAATGTCACAATCTATGTCGGCAACACGTGCCGGGGCGGGTGGCGTGCCGGACGGATTTCTGGGCATGCGGAGGTGGTCGTGACCAGCGGCGAGTTGGTGCACCCGGTCGTCGACGACGGTGCGGTGCAGGACAGCGTCCCGGCTGATGGCGCGTCCGGGGGGACCGGGCCGTCGACATCGGCAGCGGACCGGAAACAGCCCGACATCGTCGCCCAGGCCGCCGCGGCGGTCGCGAACCTGGTACGGAACGATCCGGGCGGGCCCACCGGTGCATCGGTGTCGGGGGCACGCGCACAAGCTGTTTCAGCGCCCGCCGCGCCCGCGCCGATGCCCAACGGTGTGATTGCTCCCGTACTCAACGGTGTGCAACCGCCCGCACCCGGCGCCGAGGTAGCGCCATCCGACGCAGCCGTGCCGCCGCCGGATGGCGCCGCGCCACCAGGCGGTACGACCACGCCGCCGGACGGCGCGCCCCGTGATGCGGCGTCGGAACCGCCGCCGGGGATCGACCCGGAGATGATCGCAGCGATCGCGCCTAGCGCACTGATGGCCGGATCGATGGCGATGATGGCGCTACCGATGTTGGCGTCGGCGCTGGCCGGTCTCGCGGGCGGCGGATCCAGCGGTGGATCCGGGTCCCCTGCCAGCGCGCCCAGCGGAGCTGGACTGTCCCCGGAAGCTCAACACGCAGTGAACGCCTTGAACAAACTGGCGGACACGTATGGCGAGGACGGCACAGCGTCGGGCACCGGCAGATCGGGATCGACACCCGGCCGGGTCTCGGGCTCGGGTGCCGGAGCCACCGCTATCCGCGCCAAGGCCCTGTACCAGAAGAATGCGGCGAAGGCGTTCAACAACCTGGACAACGATCTCGCGCGATACGTGACGAGTCTGGCCGGAGCCAACAAGGCAGATCGCGCGGCGATCTTGCGGCTGATTCGTGATGTCAACGTCCAACTCGCCGAGCTCGGCCCCAACGCTTACACCAAGAGCGGTCAGCGCAAAGTACACGAAATACTGACCGCCGCATTGCAAAAGGCCCAAGCCATCGTCCATGGCGGGCAGGCGAGAGCGTCGGAAACCGCCGCGGCGGTAAATCGGCTGACCGCCCAGTACCTCAACGGACTTGCTGGAAAGCACACGTCCGGAGCCGGAATGGTCCAGCCGGGTGATGGTCGGCCGCGCTCGCCGCTCGACCCCGGAACGTACCGGATCAGCTCCCACTTCGGCCCCCGGAATGGCAAGCAACATGGCGGCATCGACCTTGCGGCCCCCGCCGGTACTCCCATCTACGCCGTTACCGGTGGCACTGTCATCCGGGCCGGCAATGCGGGCGACGGCTACGGGTATCAGGTGCGGATCCGTTCGGCCGACGGCACCGAGACCATCTACGCCCATCAAACCCCGGGCAGCATCCGTGTGCGGCCCGGTCAGCAGATCCCCGCGGGCACGGTGATCGGCGCCGTCGGCTCCACTGGCAACTCCACCGGCAACCATCTGCACTACGAAGTCCGGCGTAATGGGCGCGCCATCGAACCACGCGCCTATCTGGCGGCGAACGGTGTACATGTCTGATTCGGCTTCGGCAGTCTGCGCGAAGCGCCGCAGCGCATCGGACGTCCTCGTCGACGGCGACCGAGCGCGCTCGACGCGCCGGATGCCTCGCCGTCGGCCTGAACTGTGTACCGCCCGTCGGATCCGTCTCGAAGTGCCGTCGGACCCGGGTCAGGCGGTGAACGGGGACTTGGTTCGGCCGACGAGGTCGGCGACGGAATCCACCACCATGGTCGGCCGGTAGGGGTACGCCTCGAACGACTCGCGGGTGGAAATACCCGAGGTGACCAGGATCGTGCGCATGCCTGCCTCCAAGCCGGAGATGACGTCGGTGTCCATCCGGTCGCCGATCATCACGGTGGACTGCGAGTGGGCCCCGATGCGGCGCAGCGCGGAACGCATCATCAGCGGGTTGGGCTTGCCGACGTAGTACGGCTCGCGACCGGTGGCGCGGGTGATCAGCGCTGCCACCGAACCTGTCGCGGGTAGCGAACCCTCGCGAGACGGGCCGGTGGGGTCCGGGTTGGTCGCGATGAAGCGGGCGCCGCGTTCCACGAGCCGGATCGCCGTGGTGATCGCCTCGAAGGAATAGGTCCGGGTCTCACCGAGCACGACGTAGTCCGGTGCGCTCTCGGTCAGCACGTAGCCGATCTCGTGCAGCGCGGTCGTCAGTCCGGATTCACCCACCACGTAGGCGGTTCCGTTGGGGCGTTGTTCGTTCAGAAAGGTGGCGGTGGCCAACGCGGAGGTCCAGATCGCCTCCTCCGGGATATCCAGCCCGGAGTGGCGCAGTCGTGCCTGCATGTCCCGTGGCGTACGGATCGAATTGTTGGTCAACACCAGGAACGGCGTGTCGTTGGCACGCAGTTCGGCGAGGAATTCGTCGGCGCCGGGGATCAGATGGTCTTCGTGGACCAGTACCCCGTCCATATCGGTCAGGTAGGACAGGATCGGTTCGTCATCCGCGGTCACGCAGCCGATTATCCGTTATCCGCTCGCGACCCGCGCGCAACGGTGCGCATCGGACACCTGCGGGACGGCGAGCTGGGATGACGCGTAGCGGCGAGCATCGCAGGACAGGTACTCGATGCCCGACCATGCGCTGCCTCGCCGGTCGTCCCGACGCTCGACCGCGGCGTTGGCTACTGTCGAGGACGGATCGCGATGGCAGGAAACGAAACGCGAGGAGCGTGGCAGATGAGCGAACTAAAGCTCGGTTACAAGGCATCGGCAGAGCAGTTCGGCCCCCGTGAACTCGTCGAGATCGCGGTGCTGGCCGAAGAACACGGCCTGGACAGCGCCACCGTGAGCGACCATTTCCAACCCTGGCGGCACAAGGGCGGCCACGCGCCGTTCTCGCTGGCCTGGATGGCGGCGGTCGGCGAGCGCACCAAGCGCATCCAACTCGGCACCTCGGTGCTCACCCCGACCTTCCGATACAACCCGTCCGTGATCGCCCAGGCATTCGCCACCATGGGCTGCCTGTATCCGGATCGAGTGATGCTCGGTGTGGGGTCGGGCGAGGCGCTGAACGAGATCGCCACCGGATTCACCGGCGAATGGCCGGAATTCAAGGAGCGCTTCGCTCGCCTGCGCGAGTCGATCGACCTGATGCGCGCCCTGTGGACCGGTGACCGCGTCGACTTCGACGGTCAGTACTACCGCACGGTGGGCGCCTCCATCTACGACGTGCCCAAGGGCGGCATCCCGATCTACGTCGCTGCGGGCGGCCCGCTGGTCGCGCGGTATGCCGGACGCGCGGGGGATGGTTTCATCTGCACCTCGGGCAAGGGTATGGACCTCTACACCGACAAGCTGATGCCCGCGGTAGCCGAGGGCGCGGCGAAAGCGGGCCGCAGCGTCGAGGACATCGACCGGATGATCGAGATCAAGATCTCCTATGACACCGATCCCGAACTGGCTTTGGAGAACACTCGCTTCTGGGCCCCGCTGTCGCTCACCGCGGAGCAGAAGCACAGCATTACCGATCCGATCGAGATGGAAGCCGCCGCCGACGCCCTGCCGATCGAGCAGATCGCCAAGCGCTGGATCGTCGCCAGCGATCCCGACCAGGCCCTCGACCAGATCAAGCCCTATCTCGACGCGGGCCTCAACCATCTGGTATTCCACGCCCCCGGCCACGACCAGCGGCGCTTCCTCGACCTGCTCCAGCGCGACTTGGCCCCTCGCCTGCGCGCTCTCGCCTGACCCTGCCGGCGAGTGGATACCTGGCGAGATCTTCTCGGTCCGTGCCGTCGCCGGGCGCCACTGGCCGGATGGCTAGGCCCGGTGCAGGGCGAAGATCCGGAGGTCGCGGGTGGTGCGGGAGCGGTATGCCGCGTAGGCGCCGGCCAGGTCGACGAATTGGGTGAAAACGGTGTCTTTGTCGGGGCCGGTCACCGGAGTGGCGAGCACGTTGATGCGTTCGCCCGAGATGACAACCGTGGCGATGGGGTTCGCCAGGAGATTAGCGGTCCACGCGGGATGATGGTCCTGCCCGAAATTGCTGCCGATCACGTAGAGCGTGTCGCCGCCGTGCACATACAGCAGCGGATGGGTGCGCGGCTGTCCCGATGTGCGGCCGATCGTGGTGAGCAGGATGACCGGTGCGCCGATCGGGCCGAGCACGGTGTATTTGGCGTCGGTGCGATCCAGGATGGCCCGGTCCAGCGGGCTGATGATGCGGATGAACCGAGAACCCGGCCTCGTCGCCGCGAATCTGTTTGCCGCGCGGGCCAATAGCGTGGTCCGTGAACCCCACTGCCGATCCGGAAACTCCTCAGCCATGTCCGGACTATAACGGGCGGGTCGACGCATCGTGGCGGCTAGCCGAAAGCGCTCGTGACCGGTGATCGCGGTCTCGCGGCCGTTCCGATTGACACCTGTTCACTAAGCTCTGGGATATGGCCGACAACGCTCCCTCCGCGGTGTATATCGCCTCCCCGGAGGGCGACACCGGAAAGTCGACGGTGGCGCTCGGGGTACTGCAGATGCTGTGTGCGACGACTGCGCGGGTCGGGGTGTTCCGGCCGATCGCCCGTTCGACCACCGAGCCCGACTACATCCTGGAGTTGCTGCTCGAGCACAGTACGGCGGACATCGCCTACGCACAGGCCATCGGTACGACCTACGAGCAGGTGCACGCCGACCAGGACGCGGCGATCAGCGAGATCGTGCAGCGCTTCCACGAGGTGGCGAAGGTGTGCGACGCGGTGGTCGTGGTCGGTAGCGACTACACCGACGTGGCCAGTCCCAGCGAGCTGCGTTTCAATGCCAGGGTCGCGGTCAACCTGGGCGCGCCGGTGTTGCTGACGGTGCGTGGCGCGGACCGTACTCCGCACGAGGTGAAACAACTGGCCGAACTGTGTGCCGCCGAGCTGTCCCATGAGCGTGCGCAGCTGGTCGCCATCATCGTCAACCGTTGCGACCCGCAGCAGTTGGACGATGTGCGTTCGGCGCTGTACGGCTTCGGCGTCCCCGCCTGGACCTTGCCCGAGGTCCCGTTGTTGATCGCCCCCACCATGGCCGAGCTGTGCTCGGCGATCGACGGCGAAATGTACAGCGGCGACCCGGAATTGCTGCAGCGGGAGGCGCTGAAGATCATGGTCGGCGGCATGACGGCCGAACACATTCTGGAACGCCTGGTCGAGGGCGTGGTGGTGATCGTGCCGGGCGACCGGTCGGACGTGCTGCTCGGTGTCGTGAACGCGCACGAGGCGGCGGGCTTTCCGTCGCTGTCGGGCATCATCATGAACGGGGGTATGTTGCCACACCCCGCGGTGGCACGGCTGATGGCAGGTCTGCAGCCCAAGCTGCCGATCCTCACCACCGACCTGGGCAGCTACGACGCGGCGGGGGCCGCCTATCGCACCCGCGGCCGCATGTCCGCGGGCAACCCACGCAAGGTGGACACCGCGCTGGCGCTGATGGAGGAACGCGTCGACGCGCCGGAGTTGTTGCGGCGCATCGAGGTTCCGCTCTCGTCGGTGATCACGCCGCAGATGTTCGAATACCAGCTCATCGAACGAGCCAGGGGCGATCGCAAACGCATCGTCCTGCCCGAGGGCGACGACGACCGCATCCTGCGTGCGGCGGGCCGAGTATTGCAGCGCAAGATCGCCGATCTGGTCATCCTCGGCGACGAGTCGGCCGTGCGCGCTCGTGCCGCCGAACTCGGCGTGGACATCTCCGCCGCCCACGTGCTCGACCCGGGCGGCTCCGACCACCTGGACGATTTCGCCGCCGAGTATGCCGAACTGCGCAAACACAAAGGCATGACGTTGGAGCGGGCTCGCGAAACCGTCGCCGACATCTCGTATTTCGGCACCATGATGGTCTACCGGGGGATCGCCGACGGGATGGTTTCCGGCGCCGCGCACACCACCGCGCACACCATCCGGCCATCCTTGGAAATCATCAAGACGGTGCCGGGCGTCGACACCGTCTCCAGCGTGTTTCTCATGTGCCTGGCCGACCGGGTGCTCGCCTACGGCGACTGTGCCGTTGTGCCGGACCCGACGTCGGAGCAGTTGGCCGACATCGCCGTCTCCTCCGCGGCGACGGCCGCCCGCTTCGGCATCGAACCGCGGGTGGCGATGCTGTCCTACTCGACCGGTGACTCGGGCAGCGGCGCGGATGTGGACAAGGTGCGCGTCGCTACCAAGCTGGTGCGTGAGCGGGCGCCGGAACTGCCGGTGGAGGGGCCGATCCAGTACGACGCGGCGATCGAGCCCACTGTCGCCACCACCAAGCTGCCTGGCTCCGAGGTCGCCGGGCGGGCGACGGTGTTCGTGTTCCCCGATCTCAACACCGGCAACAACACCTACAAGGCGGTGCAGCGCAGTGCCGGCGCGATCGCGATCGGTCCGGTGCTGCAGGGCTTGCGCAAACCCGTCAACGATCTGTCCCGCGGTGCGCTGGTGGCCGACATCGTGAACACGGTGGCGATCACCGCCATCCAGGCGCAGCCGAACTGATGTGGGCGGCAGTGTCGGTCCCGGAACAAGCGCGCTGTGACCGCGGTTGCTGAGCACGTGGGGAATACCCGTCGGGTACGGGTTTCGCACGGACAACAGGAGGCGCGATGAGCACAGCTGACGAGGGCCTCGTGCTGGTGATCAATTCCGGCTCGTCATCCATCAAATACCAACTGCTCAACCCGGAGTCGAGCGTGGTGGCCGCATCCGGGATGGTCGAGCGGATCGGCGAGGACGATGGGGGGATCGAGCATCACGCCGACGGTGCGAGCACCGTGCGCCGTGGACCGATCGCCGACCACACCGCCGGACTGCGCTTGATCTTCGATATGTTCTCCTCGACCGGACGTGATCTGCGCCGCGACGGCGTGCACGCGGTCGGGCACCGGGTGGTGCACGGCGGTGAGGTGTTCTACCGGCCGACGCTGATCGACGATGCCGTCGTCCGCGCCATCTCCGAGTTGTCGTCGCTCGCCCCGCTGCACAATCCGGCCAACGTGGCAGGTATCGAAAGCGCGCGTGCGCTGCTGCCCGGGGTGCCACAGGTCGCCGTGTTCGACACCGCGTTCTTCCACGACTTGCCGGCCGCCGCCAGGACCTACGCCATCGACGCCGAAATCGCTGCCGCACACGGTGTACGGAAGTACGGATTTCACGGCACATCGCACGAGTACGTGTCCGGTCAGGCTGCCGTTCTACTCGGACGCCCGCCCGCCGAGCTGAACCAGATCGTCTTCCATCTGGGCAACGGCGCATCGGCTTCCGCGCTTCGCGGCGGCCGCCCGATCGACACCAGCATGGGCCTCACACCGCTGGAAGGGCTGGTGATGGGCACGAGATCCGGCGATCTCGATCCGGGGATCGTGCCGCATCTGGTGCGCACCGCGCACATGGACGTCGACCAGGTCGATGTACTGCTCAACCGGGACTCCGGTCTCAAGGGCTTGTCCGGTGTGAACGATTTCCGCGAGCTGCAACGCCTGATCGACAGCGGAGACCAGGCCGCCCGGCTCGCATACGAGGTGTACATCCACCGGTTGCGGCGGTATCTCGGCGCGTATCTGGTGCAGCTCGGCACGGTCGACGCGATCATCTTCACCGCCGGAGTCGGCGAGAACAGCCCGCGGGTGCGCGCCGACGCCCTTGCCGACCTCTCCCGGTTCGGCATCGAGGTGGACCCGGCGGCCAATGCCGCGAATAGTCGTGTCGCCCGGCGTATTTCCACGCCGGACGCACCGGTCGCGGTGCTGGTGGTGCCGACCAACGAGGAGCTGGCGATCGCCCGCGCCGCACGCCGGGTCGCCGAAACCTGCTGAAGACGCCGTGGGCGGACCGGACGCTTTGCTAGAGCCAGGTTTTCGCGCGGATCGCATTCGCGAGGTCGACCAGCGCGTAGCGGTGATTGCGGCCGGGCGCCGCCCGGGCCAGCGTCCGAAGTCCCGCTTCGATGTGCATCCGGAGTTGTCGTTCGGTAAAAGGCCCGCCGAACAGAGTTGCGTGCGGGCGCTTCGGTGTTCTGCCACTCTGCAGCCAGCCCAGGGCCGCACCGAGGACGAGTAGCCGCATCTGCATCGCCCGACTCTCGCCGGAAGGCAGGCTCAGCACCCGCGCCGCCGCGAGGTGCAGGGTGGACTCGTCGAGCTCGGCCGCGGGCGCGGCGGTGAGTAGGAGCAGCACGGCGGTCATTCGTGCCGTGCTGAAATGCCGTGACGCCGCGGGCACTTCGTCCAGCGCCTGCACGGCCTCGGTCACCCGGTCCGCCGCGGTCAGCTGTCTGGCCAGCCCGAAGGCGGCGCTCACCATCGTGTGATCGGTGTGCCACGCGGTGTCGTAGGCCTTCCGCGCGTAGGCATGCCACTGCTCGGGGTCCGGCGAATCCCAATGCTGCAGAATAAGTTCGGCGGTGGCGGCGAGCGCGAGCTTCGGGGCGATCTCACCGGGCAACACCCGCAGAACCTCGTCGAAGTTCGCGAAAGCTTGTTCGTATTCCTGGTCCAGCAACTCGGCAAGGCCGCGATACCAGCCGACCCGCCAGTCACTGTCGGGCAGGTCCGTGAGCAACCGCAGCGCGGTGGTCGATTCGCGCAGATCGATCCGGATCCGCGCCTCGGTGAGTGCGAGTTCCGAAGCCAGGGTCTCCGGGGCATTGCCGGGATCGGCCTCGGCGTGTTCGCGCGCGTCCCGCACCGCCTCCAGAGCCTGGGCGGGTTCGGGGTGCAGTGTGGCGGTCAGCAGGGGCGCCGACGAATCGGTCGGGTCGAGCAGCGGAATCGGCAACGCCGCCACCACGTCACGGGCGTCGAGTGCGGTGCTGCGGGCATGGCCGTCGGTGTAGGTGTCGGTCTGGCTGATCAATTCCTCGGTACCGAAGCCGGCGCGCGGCGGACTGAAAACTGTCGACAACTGGGGGTGCTCGATACCGGTCTCCGCTGCCAGGATCTCGCGCAGTACACCCGACATCTGGGCCGCCATCGCCCGGGCGGACCGAAAGCGGCGGTTCGGGTCCGGGTCGGTGGCACAGAGCAGGAGGCGATGGAAGTATTCGTAGCGCGCCAGTACCGGCTGGTCGGCTGGATCAGGGATGCCGTCGAGATAGCGTCCGTGCTCCATCGGCATGGTCACGGTGAGTACGGCGAGCGTACGGCCGACGGTGTAGATATCGGAGGCGATGGTCGGCCCGGTTCGCGCGATTTCGGGCGCCTGGAACCCCCTGGTGCCGTAGAGATTTCCGTAGGCATCGAGGGCGGAGACGGCGCCGAGGTCGATCAGTTTCACCTGGTCCTCGGTGACCATGACGTTGTCCGGCTTGAGGTCGTTGTAGGCCAGCCCGGTCGAGTGCAGGTATTCCAGCGCGGGCAGGATTTCCAGGAGGTAGGCGATCGCCTCGGTGACCGGCATGCGTTGCGGGCGCTCGTAGGCGTCGAGGATGTCACGCAGGGACCGGCCGCCCACGTATTCCATGACGATATAGCCGGTCGGCACGCCGTCGGCGCCGGCGTGCTCGACGAAGTTGTAGATCTTGACGATGCTGGGATGCGCTACCTCGGCGAGGAATTGGCGCTCGGCCACCGCCACTGCCTGCGCTTCGCCATCGCCGGTGTGCAGCAGCCCCTTCAGCACCACCCAGCGGTCGCTGACATTGCGGTCGATCGCCAGGTAGATCCAGCCGAGGCCGCCGTGGGCGATACAGCCCTGGATCTCGTACTGCCCCGACACCACCTCCCCCGCATGCAGCGAGGGCCGGAAATCATAGGGCGCGTCGCAGGTCGCGCAGATGCCCGCGGTCGTCGAGGGCCGGATAGCGGTGGCCCGGCCGACCGGATTGCCGCAGCGCCAGCAGAACCGCTTGCCCTCGGACACCACGGGATCGGTGAGCACGGCGTCGCGCGGATCGGCGGGTGTCACCGTCGGAATCGGCACCAACCCGGCGCCGAGTCGACGCACCGCGGGACGGGATCGCGCGGTCCGCACACTGCGTCCGGAGGTGCGCGCAGTCGCCGCCGAGTCCGGTTCCGAATCCGTCCGCCATACACCGACCTTGCCTGCCGCGACCGTACCTGCGGCGACCGTGCCCGCGGCCGCGGTCTGCTGTGTGGCGCCGGGGCGATCGCGCACGATCTCCGTACCCGGTCCATCTGGTCGGTCGGCAGCGGTTGTCGCTGTTGCGGTGCCGGCCGTGTGCGGTGCCACGGCAGGGGGATCGCTGTGCGGTCGTGATCTGAGTTGCGTGACCTGCTGATCGGCGTCCGCGTCGGCCCCCTCGGGCCTACCCTGCTCCCCGGCGGCGGTGTCATCCGCATCGGGGTCGGGGTCGGCCGAGGTGCTCATAGCCCGTCAGTCTTGGTAGGTGGGTGCTGGTGGAGCGGGGACGGGGCCGAGCACGGTGAGATATTGGCGGTAGATCCCGCTCCAGGTCCCGTCGCTGCGGATCCGGTCCAGCGTGCCGTTGACGAAACGGACGAGATCGTCGCTGCCCTTCGGGATCCCGATGCCGTACGGTTCGACGCTGATGCTGTTGCCGACCAATGCGGTGTACGGATCCTGGGCGGCGAGTCCGGCGAGGATGGCGTCGTCGGTGCTCACCGCGTCGACCTGGCGTTGCTGCAGAACGACCAGACAGTCCGCCCAGGTGGGCACGGCAAGGACAGTCGCGGTGGGCTGCTCCCGGCGGATGTGCTCCAGCGAGGTGGTGCCGCGCACGATGCACACTCGTTTGCCTGCCAGATCGGCGAGACTGTTGATTCCGGAGTTCTTCACCGCGAGCACGCGCTGATTGGCCTGAAGATAGACGGTGGAGAAGTCGACCTTCTCGCGCCGCTCACAAGTGATCGTCATGGTCTTGGCGACCAGGTCGACGGTGTGGTTCTGTAGCGCGGTCTCGCGTTCGGCCGAGCCGAGGCTGCGGAATTCGATCAGGTCCGGGCTGCCGAGCAGGTCGCGGGCGACCTCTCTGGCGATATCGGCGTCGAAACCGACGATGGCGCCGGAGACCGGGTCGCGGAAGCTGAACAGATTGCTTCCGGTATCCAGCCCGACCAGCAATCTGCCACGTGCCCGGATCGCGTCGATCACCGGTCCGCGCGCTGCGGGGCCTGCTCCGGTGGGACGCAGACTGGCAGTCGGGTCCCCGCACCGCGGTGTGCTCGGTGGCGGCGGGGCCGGCGAATCCGTCGGGATGGGACGTGCTTGCGCGGGCAGCGGGGGGTCGGTGTACTTGGGCGTCTTGGCCGACTGTGGGGCGGTCGAGTCGCTCGCGCAGCCGCTGACCAGCGCCGTCACGACGAGGAGGAAGACGACCACAAGGCCGCGTGCGGATCTCATCGGTACTCCCGAAGCCGGGGCCATATGCCGAGTCCGACACAGCCTGCCGCCAGAATGCCGAGCACCATCGCGCCGGCGCCGAGGTAGTCGAGCACTCGGGCAGCCTGGGAAATCTTGCCGCGCAGGGTGTCGCGGGTCTTCGCGATACCCTGCTCCAGCGACCGGTCCAGCGCGTCCACCTGCGCCGTGGCCTCCGCGGCGCCGGGGCCGGTCGCCAAGGTGGCGGCGGCATTGAAATCGCCGCGGGCCAGTGCGTCGTTCATGCGCTGGTGTGCGATCCGCCAGCGCTCCAGCGCCGGAACGGCATTGCGCACGTCGTCGGCCGCGGGAGCGGAAGCGGGGTAACCGCCGAGCAGGTCGGCCAAGCGCGCGATGTCGGTGTCGAAGGTGCGGTCGTAGTCGCCGGTCGCGTCCCTGCGCACCAGCTTCAGCGTTTCCGCGGCGCGGGCCTGCTGCGCCAGGATCCGGCTCTCGGTCAGTCGCGAGGAGGGCACCATGCCGTCGTCGCGCGCGTGGATCATCGACGCCGCCGACACCGAACCCGCGATCACCGTCCATGCCAACAGGATCAATATGCCCGCGGAGGCGAAGAGGAGTCCTGGATTGAGCACCCGCCGCCAGCGCCGCGCCAGATCCGTCTGCACCCAGACCAGCACGCCGAGGGTGACGATCAGCAGCAGGATGGCAGACCACGGCGGACGCACATGGTTGCGCTGCGCGTCGGTCACCTCCGCGGAGCGGCGGCTTTGTAGTTCCTCGGCCATCGGTAGCAGTGTGGTCTGCATCTGGTTCGAGGCCTCGCTCAAATACGCGGCCCCGACCGGGTATCCGCTGCGATTGTTCGTCCGTGCGGTCTCCACCAGTCCTGAGTACACCGGCAGGCCGGTGATGATGCCGGTTCGCAGCCGGGCATCCGGGTCGGCCGCCACGTCCGACGAATGTCCCGCGCCGCGGCTGGATTGGGTCACCAGCTCGCTGGACGCTTCGCCGAGGGCCTGGGTGTAGCGGTCGCGCACCGCCTGCGGCTCCAGCCCGCCGGCGATGAAGGCGGTGCTCGCGGCGGCATCGGCGATCGACAACGCGGTATAGAGCCGGTGTGCGGAATGCGCGTTCGGTTCGGTGTCGTAGAGCAGCACATCCAGGCCCCGCTGCCGGTCGCCGACCGTCCCCGCGGTCACGGTGCCCGCGGCCAGGCATAGGCCGATGAGTAGGAGCCCGAGTGCGATCAGCCGTCCCGGTGAGGATTTGGCGAAGGAGCGCATGTTGTCGGGGTCCAAGTGTTCGCGCATGAACGCGACCCGCAGTCCGGCCGGGTTGTCCCGGCCTGCGGACTCCGGGACGGACGACGGCCGGAGTTCGGCTGTCGTCTGCTCGGTGCGAGCCATGTCCACCTCCCCAGTCTGGGCCGCGTTCGCGGTTTTCTCGACGGTCGCCCGGACCATCTGATCGCTCCGCGCGTGTTGGTGCGGAGTTTATTGTGGTCATACGGACGCCGCGGCGTGTGAAATGCCCCCGGTTGGGAGCATAGCGGGGCACAGCACTGTCGCAGCTGAATCAGGATGGTACGAGATGCGTGGTGACGGTGACGGATGGTCGCGCGGTTCGGATGGATTACAGCACTGGGGTCGCTTCGGCGCCGCCGGACTTTTATTGCGCGCCCCGCTGACCGGTGGGGGTTCGGCGGTGCTGTTGCAGCACCGTGCGCCGTGGAGTCATCAGGGCGGCACCTGGGCATTGCCCGGCGGAGCCCGCGACAGCCACGAGACCACCGTGCATGCCGCGGTCCGCGAGGCATGGGAGGAGGCGGGTATCGATCCGGCCGACGTCCGCGTGCGTGGCGAGCGGGTGACCGCATCGGCCCTGAGCGGCTGGACCTACACCACGGTGGTGGCTGATGCCGTGATCACCTTGCCTACCAGCGCCAACCGTGAGAGTGCCGAGTTGGCCTGGGTTCCCGAGAACGATGTGCAGGCGCATGTGCTACACCCCGGATTCGCCGCGTCCTGGCCTTCCTTGCGTGCCGTGCCGGTCCGGGTGTGCCTCGCCGAATCGGCGGACGACGCCGCGGTGGCCGCCGCTCTTCCACGCACGCTCGACCTCGCCGAGCAGGGCTTCTTCTGGCTGCATTCGGATCCGGACGGACCAGGTGACTGCGCGAGAATCATCGACGGCCAAGGGGCGGCCGACCCGCAGCCCGTTGCTCCGACGACGGAGGGGCACACCGTGCTGGGCTCGGTGTTTTCGCTGACGCGCGGGCAACTGCTTTCCTGACGCGCGGTGCCGTACTACGCGTTCAACAGCAGCGCCGCCTTCAGTTCGCGTGCCGCTGCTTCCGGATCGCGCGCTTCGGTGATCGCGCGCACCACGACGACCCGTGTCGCCCCCGCGTCCAGCACCTCGGTCAAGTTCTGCGCGTCGATCCCACCGATCGCGAACCAGGGTCGGGTCGGATGGGCCTCGGCGGTCGAACGCACCAACTCCGGCCCGGCCGCCTGCCTGCCCGGTTTGGTCGGGGTCGCCCACACCGGTCCGGTGCAGAAGTAATCGAGGTTCTCATCGATCGCGGCGAGGCCCGCCTGGGCGCGGTTGTGGGTGGAGCGTCCGATCACCACATCGGGCCCGAGGATTCGGCGCGCGTACCAGGGTGGCAGATCGTCCTGCCCGAGATGCAGCACGTCGGCGTTCGCGGCCAACGCGAGGTCGGCGCGATCGTTGACCGCCACCAGCGCACCGTGTCTGCGTGCGGCCGCTTTCAATTCCGCGAGCGCGCCCAGTTCGGCCCTGGCGTCCAGTGGACCGAATTTCGCCTCGCCGGGCGATCCTTTGTCTCTGAGCTGGATGATGTCGACTCCGCCCGCGAGCGCCGCCTCGGCGAACCTGGCCAGATCGCCCCGTTCCCTGCGGGCGTCGGTGCACAGATACAGTCGCGCGGTAGCCAGGCGCTCCCGAGGGGATTCCGATCGATGGGGGTGGGAGGGTTGCACGCCTTCGACCGTAGCCGCGCTACCGTGGGGATGCGAATAGGAGGCAGGTGGATCGAATGCGGACTCTGGCCGTCGTCGGTGGCGGCGCCATCGGGCTCGCCGTGGCCTGGCGAGCCGCGGAGGCGGGCTGGTCGGTCACCCTGTGGGACCCCGCGGTCGGCACCGGCGCTACCTGGGTTGCGGGGGGAATGCTGGCACCGCTGTCCGAAGGCTGGCCGGGGGAGGACCGGGTGCTCGAATTCGGCGCCGCCTCGCTGGCCCGCTGGCCGGAGTTCGCCGCTCGGCTGCGCGCGGCGACCGGGGTCTCGGTCTTCGTCGCCGACCAGACCATGACCGTCGCGCTGGACGCGGCCGACGCCGCCGACCTACGCACCGTGGCCGACTGGGTCGGCGACCGCGGGCACGAACTGCGGATGCTGGACCGCGCGGGAGTTCGCGAACTGGAACCGAGCTTGGCGCGTACGGTACGGGCCGCGCTGCTCGCCCCCGCCGAACCCGCCGTCGACAATCGCGGCCTGCTGTCCGGATTGCGGCAGGCGGCGGACGCGGCGGGTGTCCGGGTTCGCGCCGAGTCCGTCGACTCGCTGACCGAACTGCCGCACGACCAGGTGGTGCTCGCCGCGGGCGCTGCTTCGGCCGGATTGTGGCCGGAGCTGCCGGTTCGCCCGGTCAAGGGCGAGATTCTGCGCCTGCGCCACAGGCCGGGTGTTGCTCCCGCGCCGCGTCGTGTGATTCGGGCAAGGGTGCACGGCAGGGCTGTGTATCTGGTTCCGCGCGCGGAGGGGATCGTCGTCGGCGCCACCCAGTACGAAGCCGGTTTCGACACCGCCGTGACCGTCGCGGGCGTCCGCGACCTGATCGCCGATGCGGAGGCGATCTTTCCTGGCATCGGCGAATACGAGTTGGCCGAGGCGAGCGCGGGCTCGCGGCCGGGCAGCCCGGACAATCTGCCGCTGATCGGCAGGCTCACCGAACGGATCATCGCGGCCACCGGGCACGGCCGCAACGGCATGCTGACCTTGCCGCTCACCGTGGACGCGGTGGCGAGCCTGCTCGACGGGGCAACGCTGCCCGAAGCGAAAGTTGCCGATCCGCAACGCTTTTCGATGACTGTAGGAGGAATACGATGACGCTGTCATCCGTCCCCATCGGTGTCACGGTGAACGGCGACGACCATGAGTTCGCCGAACCGTTGACCGTACGCGAGCTACTGGCGCGGCTGGACCTGCCGAGCCAGGGCGTCGCGCTCGCGGTGGATGGCGCGGTATTCCCGAAGTCGCGGTGGAACGAACCGGTCGGCCGCGGCTGGCAGATCGAGGTGCTGACGGCGGTCCAGGGTGGCTGAGCACTCTCCAGTGGCCCCGCTGCGGATCGCCGACCGCGAGTTCGGTTCCCGCCTGATCATGGGAACCGGCGGCGCGGAGAATCTGACCGTGCTGGAGGAGGCGCTGATCGCCTCGGGCACCGAGCTGACCACCGTCGCGATGCGGCGGATCGATGCCGCGGGCGGCACCGGCGTCCTCGACCTGTTGAAGCGACTGAACATCGCGCCGTTGCCGAACACGGCCGGCTGTCGCACCGCGGCCGAAGCGGTGCTTACCGCGCAGCTGGCCCGCGAGGCATTGGACACCCCCTGGGTGAAACTCGAGGTGGTGGCCGACGAACGCACGTTGCTGCCCGATCCGATCGAGCTGCTCACCGCCGCCGAACAACTCGTCGACGACGGATTCGTCGTGTTGCCCTACACCACCGACGACCCGATCCTGGCGCGCCGCTTGGCGGATGCGGGTTGTGTGGCGGTGATGCCGCTGGGTTCGCCGATCGGCACCGGTCTCGGTATCAGCAATCCGCACAATATCGAGATGATCGTCGCGGACGCGAAAGTCCCGGTCATCCTGGACGCCGGTATCGGCACCGCGAGCGATGCCGCGTTGGCGATGGAACTCGGCTGCTCGGCCGTATTGTTGGCGACCGCGGTGACCAGGGCGCGGCAGCCGGAATTGATGGCCGCCGCCATGGCGGACGCGGTCCGGGCGGGGTATTCGGCCCGGCATGCCGGGCGTATCCCCAAGCGGTTCTGGGCCCAGGCCTCGTCTCCGGCGCTCTGACGGGCGCTGATCGAAGCTCGCGGTCGCTCGGCAACGCATTTGCGCAACAAGAGGTTGCGGATTGCCGAACCGGACGGCTAGAGTCATGCGCAATCGATGGTTGCGTATTGGAGGTCATGGTGGAGTTCGGAAATTTACAGCGCGAGATACACATCGACGCGGCGCCGGAGGTCGTGTTCGACGTGGTGAGCCGACCCGAGCACATCAAGATGTGGTGGCCGGACGACGCGATATTCGAGCCGGTGCCGGGCGAAGTCGGCGAACTGGTCTGGGGCGACCGCGCTCAGGTTGTCCAGATCAAGGTGGTCGATGTGGACCCGCCCCGCACATTCGCGTTCCGATGGGTCGCTCCTGACGGTCAGCTGCCCGATGTGGACAACTCTCTCCTGGTCACCTTCGAGCTCGAGCCCTCCGGTGACAGCACGATTCTGCGCATGACGGAGAGCGGCTGGCGGGAGAAGGGGTGGGAAGCCGCGGTGCTCGAGGAGGCCTTTCACGATCACGAGCGCGGCTGGGACCTGTTCCTGCCCAGGCTGCGGAACTACGCCCCTGCTGTCGCGCCGCGATGACCGCCACCGTCGACGACACGCTCTGGTCGGCGATCGGCGACCCGATCAGGCGGCGTCTGCTCGACCTGCTGCTCGCGGAGGGATCCGGCACGCCGACCAGCTTGAGCGACAGTCTCCCGATTTCGCGCCAGGCGGTGACCAAACACCTGGGCGTCCTCGACCGCGCCGGTCTTGTGCATGCGACGCCGATGGGCCGCGAGCGACGCTACGAAGTCGACGAGGCGCAGCTCGCCCGCGCGGTCGGGCAACTGAAGGAAGTCGGCGCGACCTGGGATTCGCGCCTGAACCGAATCAAGCGCCTCGCCGAACAGATCCAGCGTCAGTACCACGACTGACCGTTGGGCCGTCCGCTTCCTGCAGCCGCCGGTCATCGCGGACGATTCGGAAAATCAATCACTGGAAGGACACATATGGGTGGCTTGCTGCTCGAGGATAAGAATGCTGTGATCTATGGCGGCGGGGGAGCGATCGGCGGCGCTATCGCACGGGTATTCGCCCGGGAAGGCGCGAGGGTCTTCATCGCCGGGCGGACCCAAGCGAAGCTCGACGCCGTGGCGCGCGATATCGCCGCCACGGGCGCGACGGTCGAGACCGCGCAAGTCGACGTTTTCGATCAACAGGCGGTCGAAAAGCACGCCGACGTGGTCGCGGCAATGGCTGGCAGCATAGACATCGCCCTCAATGCCGTGAGTGTCTTGCACGACCAGGGGACTGTGCTGGCGGACCTCTCGCTGGAGGAGTTCATGCGGCCGATCGACGGTTTTCTGCGATCGCTGTTCATCACAACTAAGGCGGTGGCGCCGCATATGGGTCGAGAGCGTCCCGGCATCATCCTGACTTTGTCCGAGCCGGGTTCCAAACTGGCGGTAGGCGGCATCTTGGGGCACGCCGTGAGCGCGGCCGGCAAGGAGGCGTTCTCGCGGGTGTTGGCCGCGGAGTTGGCGCCCAGCAATATCCAGGTCGTCGGCATCCGTCCACACGCGGTCGTCGACGCGCCGGCCGCGGGTTCCTACACCAAGGACCTCTTCACGCGAACCGCGGCAGCGGCCGGGCAGTCGGTCCAGGAGTTACTCGAAGGCGGGGCGATGGCGCAGGGGACGCTACTGAAGAGGTTGCCTACGCTCGCTGAAGTCGCGGAGCTGGCCGCGTTCCTTGCTTCAGATCGAGCTGGAGCAATGACTGGAACAATCGCCAATCTGTCCGCCGGCGCACTTGTCGACTGAGATGGCGATGTCGGATCAGGCTGGCAAGGCAGAACTGCTTCGGTCACTGCATATCCCAGGCGCTCCGCTGGTGCTGCCGAACGCCTGGGATGTGGGTAGCGCCCGCGCCGTCGTCGCCGCGGGCTTCCCGGTGGTAGCGACCGCGAGCAACGCGATCGCCGCTGCTCTGGGCTACGACGACGGAGAGGGCGCTCCGAGCGAGGAGATGATGTTCGTCGCCCGACGTATCGCTGCCGCTGTCGACGTCCCGGTAACTGTCGACGCCGAGGCCGGCTATGGAATGGGGCCGCGGGAGCTGGTCGAACTGCTCAGCAGTATCGGAGCCGTCGGCTGCAACATCGAGGACAGCGATCACGCCGCTGGCGGCCTGATCGACGTCGATATTCGCGCCACCTACATCGCGCAGATGCGTGCGGCCGCCGACGGTATCGGGGTGCCGCTGGTCATCAACGCCCGGGTGGACTCTTTCTTCCCCACCTCGCCGCTGGCCGAGACTCGAAAGCGTGCTGATGCGATCACCAGGGCTGCGGCGTATTGGTCGGCCGGCGCCGATTGTGTGTTTCTTCCCGGAGCCGGGCCGCAGGACCTCCGCGCTATCGTCGCCGAGGTAGGCGCACCGGTGAACGCTGGTCTTGCGCTGAAAGGCGGGTCGCTCGACGAGCTTCGTGCCATCGGCGTGTCCCGGGTCTCGGTGGGGCCCCAACTCTACCGCAGCGCACTCGACCACCTGCACTCCGATTTCCAGTCTCTGTTCGAGACACGGAAGTGACGGGCCAACTCGACTTCTCCTACAAGCCGACGTTCCACGAACCTCGTCGGCCGCCGGCAGACTCGTTATAGCTCGCACCCTTGCTGTGGTTCGCGGTATTTGCGGGTCGTTGTCCGACACAATGTTTCGGTGAATCGGCGTCAGGAACCTCGCTTGCCGAGCCATGGGCTGTCGCTCGCGCTATCTTCATGCCGGTCGCACCGTGGTGGTCGAACAGGGCACTGGCTTTGTTGCTGCTGAGGCACACCGGCAGCGGGTAGAGCGCGATTCCGCGGAAACCCGACATCTGCTGCGCGTTGCGAAGGATGGGTAACTCCTCCACGTCGTCGACGAATATCGGAAGGGTGTTCGCTCGGACCGCAGTGCGATATGCGCTCACATAGCTGGCCCCGAGAATGTCCCGAATTGTCGATGGGACGTCGTTGTGGTGGCCATTGCGCGACCGTGGGAAGAGGGGTCGCGGCGCTCTCGAAAAGGTCCGTGAATTGCGTGATGATCGAGGTGACTTCGTCGTCGACAAGGTGGTGGTACTGCTGGAGGGCATACCGGGTTATTCGGCCGGCCGCAAACAGGCCGTTCGCATGGAGCTTGTACTCCGGCCCGGGAATATGGATGTACAGGTCTGTGCGTATCCCGTACCGGTCGGCCAATGCAGCAAGTGCGATCATCGTTCTTCCGAGACGGGCGACCACCTCCGGTACATAGATTTGCGTTTCGCCGCGCTCGATCTCCACAATCCGATTTGCCGGCTGCGTGGGCAACATGCAGGGCCGTTCCACGACCGTCGGCTCCCCGCGTCGATCGTAAGCGCGCAATCCCGGGCCCGCCGAACAGGCATACACCGGATACTGCCGTGAGACGGTCGACGTCTTCCACCGCCGATGGTTCGCCGACCTGGCGCACATGCAGGTGGGTGCGGGCGTCCGGGGGGCGAGGAGGGTGCCGCGGACAAAGGACAGCGATCCCAACTCGACCCCGCCGCTGGTCGTGAAGAGGCCGTTCAGATGGCTGTCAAATATGCGAACGATCTTCCGCAGGGGCCTCGATCGTGCTGGTGGCAGCACAGTTTCCGGACCGAAAATCAGATCGCCGCTATGTTTTCCGTAAGGTGGATTCGACGCGCTGTGGTGGCGTTGCGCAGTTCATGACTTCAGCACGGGATCGATACCCGCATATTCGGCGATCACGTATCGGCCGGTGAATCTTTCGACTGCGGTCAAGTCCGTATGTTCCTCTCGTGCAACCGCTCCATGCTTCGCGCGGCATTGTGCGCGGCCACCGGCCCACATCGATGGAATGTGTTTCGTCGCAGCGAACGTCGATCTGCGCGTGCCGAGGTTGTCGACTTGCGCAATCTCCGCTTGCCGCATCCGGGGCACGGGTCGCCCCGTACCCTCCGGTCGGTCGGTTGATTCTGTCGCTGGCGCGCGGGACCGGAGCAGTGGGGAAATCCCTATATTTGCGGCAGATTCGCGGTGACTTCTGGCATCGGGTTCGTTTCGCGGTGAAGCATTGGCGCGGTAACGACCGACAGCGCGGAGAGTGCGGGTGTTGCGCGGCATCGCTGCTCGGCTCGCTCCGGCAGGTATTCCAGATTTCACGGGAGCGATCAACGAACCGTGAACGGATCCTGGTGAGGGTCACGCGTATTCATCGAACGAACTCGCAGCACCTACTGACGAGGCAGATCTCTACATGACGGCGTCAGGCGCGATATCGATATCCACGCGCGCGCAATCGAACTCGAGGCGGATGCTCGACACAGCCCTCGTCGCCGTATCCCGGCAAACCCGTCAGCACCCCAGGCCATGAATCGGTGTATTGCCCAGCAGTAACGGCAGACAGACGGTTGCTCGGATTCGCCGCGCGACTAGATGTGCAGATCCGCTCGGCGACGCGCTCGCGTCGCGGGCGCGGCCTACTGGAAGTACACGAGGACGCGGCCGGAGTTGTTCGGGTCGGGCTCTCGGCGCGCGTACAGCTTCTTGATGTGCTTCTGATCGAGGAAAGACAGGACGCGGCTTTGCAGCTGCCCTGAGCCCTTACCGGGGATGATCTCGGCGACGGGTGCGCCGGACCGGGCGGCCCTGACCAGGAATTGCCGCATGGCCACATCGATATCACGGTTGTTACGGAAGATTGGATGCAGATCCAAACTGAGCACAGGTAGACACCCTTCGACGTTTGTCAAGCGTGAATTCAGCCTAGGTACGGCCTCGGCCGCTGCCAAGGGATCGTCCGTGCCACCAGTGGGAGCACACCGGACAGATCGCCCATCCGGATACGGTGCGCGAATCAGCCGACGGGCGACCCTCGCCGCAGCGGGGGCGGCGGTGGTCGGCCCAGCGACGCGCTGACGCCACAATTCCGGAATGTCATCGATTCAGACATGTGTTCGTTGCTCACGAGGGTCCCTGCCAGTGCTTTCGACGATGCTCGCGACGGCGCACCGGTTCGGATTCGCGGTGCGCGCCAACCCGCCTGCCCACTTCGACAAGTTCCTGATCGAGTGTGCCCTCCATCACCTCCGAGCTCGGCGCAGTCATACAGATGAATTGCAGCACAACGAGTCTGGTGTGCTATGCACCCGCTTGCTGCGTTAAGGTGCAGCGTCTTCGCAGTGGGCACAATCTGCCTCCGACATCCAGAGGAGCTCATGGTCTTCCGCGCTGAGGCGGCACGACTCCGCCGACGTACCGCGCCCCGGCTCGCCGCCGCGCTCGCCGCTGCCACGACTTGGACGGCCGGCGGTGCTGCTTCTGCTCTCGCCGACCCGATCGCGGACGCGATTCCGATCGGGGTGGAGGCGAGTTACATGGTCTTCGATCGCACTACCGGCACTGTGCGCGTGCAATTCGACGAGCACAAGCAATACCGGGCCGCCTCGGTGGTCAAACTGCTGATCGCGCTCGACTACCTGGAATCGCATGATCCACAAGCCCTGTCGCCCGACGCGGTGTCCCGGCTGCAAGCGATGCTGCGCTCCAGCGACGACGACGCCGCCAGCTACCTGTGGGTCGAGAACGGGTGGGACGAGATCGTCGAACGGATGGTCGCGAAGCTCGGCTTGACCGACACCATGCCGCCGGCCGACCGCGGGATGTGGGGCTACACGGCGATCAGCGCCGCCGACGTAGTGACGATCTACCGCTATATCCTCGATTCCGCCGGTCCGGCGGTCCGCGATTTCATCATGGGAAACCTGCACGAATCGACGCGATGCGGCATGGACGGATTCGACCAGTCCTTCGGCCTCGCTCGGGCCCTCGGCAGACCCATCAGCGTCAAACAGGGCTGGTCCGGCTTCGGTGACGCACCCGATCCCGACAACATCTGCGCACCCGAAGACCCGAAACCGCCGATTCCGTCCGAAGCTGTGGACGTCGCCGCCACGAGTCCGATCCTGCGCGGCCGTGACGGCATCGGTACCGACCGGGGCGACCTCGACCCCGCCCCGTCCGGCGCACCCGCGATCGACCTCGGCAAGCGAGCGATGCACACCACCGGCACGGTCGGCGAACACGACGAGAAGATCGTCGTTCTACTGACCCTCGAACCAACCGGAACCCCGTGGGATGTCTCATCCCAGCGCACCACCTTGCTCACCAAGGCCATCGATATCGCGCACTGGAGTGAGATAACCGATCTGGGCTCGCCTTAGCGTCCGCTCGTCGCCCCAGCACGTCGCTCATAGCGTGCGCGAGCGAGGTCATACGCTTTGTGCAGCAGTTCTCGGGTTGTCGTGTCGGTGTGCTCGGCCGGGTTCACTACCGCGAGCCAGCCGGCGGAACCGTAGACGGGGTGTGCGATCACGGTGTCGGTAACGCTGGGGTCGACGTCGTCGGCTGTTTCGCGCGGCGCACGACCGGTCCACTGGATGAACGATTCCTTGCCTGCCGCGACGTTGACCCGGAACGCCGCTGGGCGGTCCAGCCGCGACTTCTCGTCGCCCGGGTAGTTCTTCGTGACGATCGTCGCGAAGGGCTGTGTCGTGGTCGGCGCGACACCGTTCGGTGCGTAGTAGAAGAACGTATCGCCCCAGCTGATCTCGGGTGAGCCGTCGTCGGGTCCCGGCGTGACGGTCAGGACTCCGTCGAGGGCGGCTACGAGGGCGATGATCTCGTCGATGGTCATGTTCTCCAGCGTTTCATTAAGGTGCTTGTGGAGACTTCAGGCCGGATATCGAGGGATGGAAGGGTGTCAACTCTCAACTCTTCGCTACGCACTGTCGATGTCGCGCGCGGCGCCGGATACTCCGTGCAGCAGGTACGCAACCTCGAGCGCGACGGTGTCCTACCGCCGGCGATGCGCACATCCGCGGGCTACCGCCGGTACGGAGAGATCCACCTACGGTCCGCGCTGGCCTATCGAGCGCTGGCCGTCGGCGTCGGTCCGCTCGCGGCCAAGCGGATCGTTCGCGCCGCACATGAGCGCCCGATCGCACAGCTGCTCGCCCTGCTCGATGCGGCACACGCCGGGCTCGACCGCGAGCGTAGGGACCTCGCGCTGGCCAAGCAGGCGGCCGAGGTGATTGCCACCGAGCCGATCGACGACGTACGTCCATCGGACTCGATGGGCGTGTCCGAACTCGCCGCCGCGCTCGGGGTGCGCCCGTCGACGTTGCGGCACTGGAACGCCGAGGGGCTCGTTGTCCCTGATCGGGTCGCCGCGCAAGGAACGCGACGCTACGCGCCCGCCCAGGTTCGGGACGCACGGATAGTCCACCAACTACGCAGCGCCGGATACCGCATCGACACCCTCCGGACCTTGATGCCGAATCTGCCGCGCGGGCGCCGATCCGAAGACATCGACGCCGCGCTGACCGTGCGAGACGCGAGCATCACGGCTCGCTCGCATGCTCTTCTCGACGCCGCCGCCGCGCTCAGCGCCCTGATCGTGCTCGTCGCTGCGCCCTGACCGTACGAATCGGACGCGACACGATCCGGCTCGAGTTCCGGGACAGCCGAATGCATGCCCGTCCCCACGTTCAACTGCCGCGTAGTCAGCGGCTCACCCGTGACGAGGACACTGAGCAACATCATCCGAGAACTACTGAGCGCCATCGGTTTCCTTCGCCGACATGCGCAAAGCGTCGCGTACCCGTTCCAGCAATTCCAGGGAGTTGCCGTTGTCGGCCCTTCGGAACAGCTCGGCGTTTTCCGCTGGGGTGAGCGGCCAGCCGTCAGCGCCGATGATCGACAACTCGCCGTCGATGTGGCTCTGACGAATGCCGATGGGCTCGTTGTCACTCGCCATGGTCGGCCCCGTCCCCTGAACCGGAGATGTAGGCCGATGCCGAGAGGTATTGCAGGCAGTCCGGACCGTGGTCGGCGTGCAGGTCGGCGACGAACTGCGCCTGGTCGAGCGAGCGGAATGTGGGCTCGGTGTAGCACTTGCGGTGGAAGTATCGCCATTGTTCGGTGTCGGCGAGGGTGGTCATCGGATCCTCGCTGGGACAAAGTGTTGGGCTGCGATGAGCACATCCATGGCGGCACGTTTGGCCGCGCAGTTGTCGGCGTCGCAGTTGATGAGGTCCTGCATGACCTCGTGCGCTTGCTGGAGGCTGTAGAGCTTTTCGGGTGCGGCGTGGCAACCGCCGAGGTGGTCTAAGGCGTATGGCAGGCCGACGAAGATCACCCAGTCCAAGAAGAATATCGCTGCGACGGCGATCAAAAGTGTGACGTGTTCGGACATCTCGTAACCCCCTGGCGCTGTGTGGTGTGGTTGGTAGGCACCCGACGCCGGGGAGATCGACGCTCGGCCCGGCATCGGGGCCGTATGAAGAGTCCGCCGACAGAACGTGTCCGCGCGATGACGGAAGCGGCGTCAATCCACCGCTATTCATGGCGACATTTAGGCGTCAAAGAGTTATCGTGGCGGCATGGCATCCGCACCGAACACGGCTCTGCGCGCGGCCAGGAACGCGCGCCTGATGAGCCAGGACGACCTTGCGCGGGCACTCCGGGAAGCGGGATGCGCCAGCGCCACCAAACGCCTTGTGCAGCGCTGGGAATCGGGGCTCACCACCAACCCGCGGCCGATGCACGCGCGAGCACTGGAGAAGGTCATGCGGCTACCGATCGAGTCCCTGGGGTTCGGCGCGGTGATGGCCGGCCGAAGCCTTTCCGGCCGGGAGGACGGAACTGTGGTCGACTCGGCTATCGGCGAAGTCGCGCCAGAGCAGTTCGCCGCCGCGCGGCGTCCGAGGACACCGGGCAACTACTCGGGGATTTGGCTGTCTCGGTATGAGTACTACTCGAGCGGCAGGGACGCCACGTTCACGGCCGTGCATCACGTCGTGGTGTTGCAGCACGACAACCGCCTGACGGTTCGCAGCCTGCCGAACTCGGCGCAGTCGTCCATGGAGATGGACCTGACCGTGGACGGGCACGTCGCCACGGGCACATGGAGCGAGCACACTGCCCAGAACGGCTACTATCGCGGCGCCTATTACCACGGCGCGATTCAACTGTTGATCGAGCTGACCGGCGCTCGTATGGCCGGGAAGTGGGTGGGGTTCGGCAAGAACTTCGAGATCAACTCCGGTCCGTGGGAACTGGTTTTGCAGGACTCCTCGACGTCCAAGGCTGCGATCGAGGCATACGACCGACCGCCCGACGTGGTCTGACCAGCGAAGCGTGCACCTCCCGTACGGGCTTGTACCCATGTGGACCCCACTCCGTCATCCTCGAGGATGACCGAACCCAGCACTTTGTAGGGACGCGCGCGCCGGCGTCGTACGGAATGCTGGACAGCATGATCGAGCTGAAAGGCCTGACCAAGCATTACGGGCAGACCGTCGCGGTCCAGGATTTGAGCTTCACCGTTCGGCCAGGACAGGTGACCGGGTTCCTGGGCCCGAACGGTGCGGGTAAATCGACCACCATGCGGATGATCCTCGGACTGGACAAGCCCACAGCGGGCACCGCCCTGATCGACGGCAAGCCGTATCACAAACTGGACCATCCGCTCCGTGCCGTCGGTGCGCTGCTGGACGCCAAGTGGGTGCATCCGAACCGGTCGGCTCGCGCTCACCTGGAGTGGATGGCCGCCTCCAACGACATCGCCAAGTCCCGGGTGGAGGAGGTGTTGCGGCTGGTCGGCCTCTCCGAGGTGGCCGGCAAGGCCGCGGGCGGATTCTCCCTCGGTATGTCGCAGCGGCTCGGGTTGGCCGGCGCGCTGCTCGGCGACCCGCAGGTGCTGTTGTTCGACGAGCCGGTCAACGGCCTCGATCCGGAAGGCATCCTCTGGATCCGCCGTTTTATGCAGCGACTGGCCACCGAGGGCCGCACGGTGCTGGTCTCCAGCCATTTGCTCTCGGAGATGGCACAGACTGCCGAGCATCTTGTGGTGATCGGCCGCGGCAGGCTCATCTCGGACTCGACCACGCAGGAATTCATCGAGCGGGCTTCGGAGCAGTCGGTGCGGGTGCGCAGCCCGCAGCTCGACCAGCTGCGCAGTCTGCTCACCTCGAATGGGATGACCGTCCGCGAGGACGGCTCGGGCCAGGACGGTCCTGCGCTGGTCGTGGCGGGCGTGCTCAGCGATGCGGTCGGCAAGCTGGCGGGTGCGAACGACATCACGCTTTACGAGCTGGCTCCGCAGCGTGCCTCGCTGGAGGAAGCGTTCATGCGGATGACCGGCGGCGCCGTGCAGTACCACGGTGCGGGCTTCGATCCGACGGGAGCGCCGGACCCGGCGGCGACAGCCGGCGCCACGCAAGGCACTGAGCACTACACAGCGATGGGAGGTGCGCTCTGATGGGCGTGCTGGCTGCGGAACGAATCAAACTCACCTCGACCAGGTCGCCGTGGTGGTGCTCGGCGATCGTCGTCGTCCTCGCACTCGGCATGGCCGCGCTGCTCGCCTCGGTGGCGCGCGCGTCCTATGGCGAGCAGGGCGCGTTCGACCTGACCATCTCGGCTGCCGCGACCGGGGTCAGCGGTTTCGGCGTGATGGTCCTGATGATCATGGCGACACTCACCGTGACCAGCGAATACCGCTTCGGAATCATCCGTACGACCTTCCAGGCCACCCCGCATCGAGGCAAGGTGATCGCGACCAAGGCCGGGCTGGTCGGGGTGTACGGCGCCGTGCTGACGATCGTCCTGGTGCTGCTGGCCTACCTGGTCGCCAAGGCGCTCGGTGGTCCAGCCGCGGGCGCGACCCTGGCCTTGTCGAGTCCGGCCGAGTGGCGTGAGGTCTACGGCACCTCGATCTATGCCTTCCTGTGCATCGTCCTCGCGGTCGGCGTCGGCGTGCTGGTGCGGCAGTCCGCCGCCGCGATCTCGCTGATCGTGCTGTGGCCGCTGCTCATCGAGACCCTGCTCGGGGCGTTCGGCAGCTTCGGTCGCAATGTCACCCCGTTCCTGCCGTTCGCGAACGCGAGCCACTTCTACAGTGCCGCCGAGACCTCGGCCAACTGGAAGTGGGGGCCGTGGGGCAGCTTGCTGTATTTCGCCGTATTTGTCGCGATCGTATTCGGTGTGGCGATTGTCTCGGTGAATCAGCGCGACGCCTAGCGCGCAGCTTCCCGAGTGCCTTCCCTCGCCACTCGGGTTGCGGGGCGCCGACCTTGTCGGGAGGTTCGCGCGTCCCTTCGACCGGCCCGTCACTGCCCGGCGGACGGTGCGGTTATCGGCCCGGTGCGACCTCGTCGCGCCGGGCCGATCATGCTTTCACCGGGACCGCGCTCGTGCACGGTCGTTGTGAACATCGAGGAAACTGTGTATCTCGTCGCTACCACGGTCCGCGCCGGCCCCGTAGCATCGAGGCGGCAACTAGCTCGTTATCCACGCCGGGCCCGGTGATGTGCTCGCTGGAGTGTGCTCCGGAGGTGGCAGATGGCGATGATCGGTAGTCTGCCGACGTCAAGTCGGCTGAGATACGCTCGGGATGTGAGTGAAACACCTTCCGGTGGCGCTGAACCCGGGGTGGGGCCGGAAGGCAATGGTGACGAAGGCAGTGCTGACGTCCCGCCTGAGGTTGTCATTCCGTTGGCGCCGTCCGAAGAGTCCGATTCGCGCAGCCGTTCCTTCGCGGGTGTGCCTCGCGGCCAGCTCGCGGCGTTGCGGAACGCGGCAGGTCAGCGGACGGACCTGGTCGGTGTATTACGCAAGGCCAGAGAACAATTGCCGGGTGACCCGGCTTTCGGTGACCCGTTGTCGGTGTCGGGTCCCGGCGGTGCGCGCGCGGTCGCACGGGCCGCGGACAGACTGGTGGGTGACACGCCGAGCGCGGCTCGCGAAATCGGTTTCGGTGCTCTGCAGGTGTGGCAGGCGATGCTGGAACGGGTCGGCCGCGGAAAAGGTAGCCAAGAGATAACTATTATGTTCACCGACCTCGTGGCCTTCTCCAGTTGGTCGCTGTCGGCGGGGGATGAGGCGACCCTCGAATTGCTGCGGCGGGTAGCCACGGCCATCGAACCGCCGATCGCCGAGCGCGGCGGGCAAGTTGTCAAGCGCATGGGCGACGGTGTGATGGCGGTTTTCCCGTCCGCGGACCGAGCGGTGCGCGCCGCGGTGAGCGCCAAGCACAATTTGGCCGACCTGCAGGTGCGCGGCTATCGGCCGGAAATGCGGATCGGCCTGCACACCGGCTCGCCACGCGAGATCGGCGGTGACTGGCTCGGCGTGGACGTGACGATCGCGGCTCGGGTCATGGAGGCGGGCGGCGACGGCAACACCATGGTGTCCGATGCGACGCTGCGTGCGTTGCGGCCCGAGACGCTGGCGGATCTGGGTTTCGAGGTCAGGCCGTACCGCCGCGGTTTCTTCGCGCCGCCGCTCCAGGGGGTCCCGGCGGACCTGCGCATATTCCGGCTGTCGGCGAGCTAGCCGAGCCACCAGGCGAGGGCGCCACCCGCCGCGAGGACGGCGCAGGCCGCGAGCGCGATGGCGAGGGGTCGGGCGGTCTTCCAGGTGGAGTAGGCGCCGCCGAGGAGGAAGCCGGCCAAGGCGAACAGCACGATCACAGTGACGTCGGTGGGCACCGTGCTCATCTTGCTCCACGTCCGCTCGCTCGCCGTGCCGTGGGTGGTCACCACCAGCGGCGTTCGAGGTACGGGGTTCGGCGGGTCAGTCTCGTTCGCGAGTCTCCTTGTCGTCCGAAGGCATCTCGTGGAAGGTCATCCGATAGGACCTGGGGGTGGTGCCGACGTGCCGGGCGAAGTGGTAGCGCAGGGTCTCGATCGATCCGAAACCTGTTGTGTGGGCGATTCTTTCCACCGGGAGGTCGGTTGTCTCGAGTAGCTCCCTGGCACGTTGTAGGCGTCGGTCGAGCAGCCATCGCGCGGGGGTGGTGCCGGTCTGTGCGCGAAAGCGCCGCGACAGGCTGCGGGTGCTCATGGCCGCGCGGGCGGCGATGTCGGCGATGGTCATCGGTGTATCCAGATTGTCCTGCATCCACTGCAGAGCCGGGCCGAGGTCATCGATGTCGCCGACGGGGTCTCGGTGCTCGATGAACTGTGCTTGACCACCCGCCCGCTGCGGCGGCATCACGATCTTGCGCGCCGTATCCGCCGCCACTGCCGCACCGCGGTCGCGCCGCACCATGTGCAGGCACAGGTCCAAACCCGCCGCGACGCCCGCCGAGGTCAGGATCTGCCCGTCGTCGACGAACAGAACCGAAGGATCCACCTCCACCGCCGGATGGGCCTCGGCCAGTTGACCGGCGAGCAGCCAGTGGGTTGTCGCTCTCCGCCCGTCCAACAGCCCCGCGGCCGCCAGGGCGAACGCTCCGGTGCAGATCGACGCCACTCGCGCACCCCTGGACGCCGCTTCACGCAATAGCCGCATGGTCCGCGGGTGGGGGGCCCGGTCCGGATCGGCGCCCGCAACGATCACCGTGTCGGCATCGCGCGCGTCGTCCAAGCGGTAACGCGAGGTGATACGAAAGACCTCTTGGTCTGCGGCGGTCGCGGTCACGCTGCGCTCGGCGCAGACCCGGACTTCGTAGCCGGGCGCGACCGCGAAGACCTGACACGGAATGGCCAGCTCTAAGCCGACAACGCCATCGGTGGCCAGAACCGCGACGACATGCATGGCCAAATCCTACGTATTAGTGGCGATTGCGCCACTGTTCGGCCACGCCGATGGTCGACATACTCAGTTTGCCCGCAACACTTCTCGGAGGATTCCGCATGACGCTTCGTGTACACACCGTGCTCTACGACGGTGTCGAGGACCAAGACTTCATCGGTCCGGTCGCCGCCTTGAGCATCGCCGAAGACGTACGACAGACCTTCGTCACCGCTGACGGCTCCGGCACTGTGCACACTTCCGCCGGTCTCGAGATCCTGGTGCGCTCCCGATGGGCTCCGCAGTCCGCCGACCTGATCCTGGTGCCCGGCGGCGGTTACGGCGAAGGATCGTCTGTGGACTCTCAGATTCGCCGCGGCGTGCTTCCCCGGGCGCTGGCCGATGCCCAGCGCCCCGGTGTGATCACCGCCGCGGTGTGCACCGGAACCATGCTGCTGTCCGCGGCGGGAATCACCGTCGGACGGCCCTGCACCACGCATCACATCGCCCAGGAAGACCTCCGGGCGCAAGGCGCAACCGTGGTCAAGGGCCGTGTCGTCGACGACGGCGACCTGGTCACCTCCGCGGGCGTCACCTCCGGCATCGACCTCGGCCTGTGGCTCACCGAGCGGCTCTTCGGCGCCGAAGCCGCTCAGGTCGCCGAAGAAGTGCTCGAACACGAACGACGCGGCACCGTCTGGCGGTCCGCCTAGACGAGTGATTCCTAATCGGTTCGGGGCGTGAGGGCTCGAGTTTTGGCATGGCGGAGGGTATCGACGTCGGTTTGTGAAGACAGACCTCGA
>NZ_JBEZDE010000016.1:88998-145289 GCF_040648115.1 Nocardia sp. NPDC049190 | reverse complement strand
CTTCGGGATAATGCCTTGGCACGAACGAGTCTCCTTCGACGGTGTCGTGACCAAGAAGTCAACCAAACCGACTCCGAAAAACCCGGGGAACATCACTTCGTTCCTTGGGAAGGATGGAGTCATGTCAGGATCGCCGAAGAGGTACCCGCCGGAGCTGCGTGAACGGGCCGTGCGAATGGTTGCCGAAGTCCGGTCGCAGCACCCCTCGGAGTGGGCGGCGATCGCCTCGGTCGCGAGCAAGCTCGGTATCGGGTCGGCCGAGACCCTGCGGAACTGGATCCGCAAGGACCAGATCGACGCGGGACAGCGACCGGGTGTGACGACCGATATGGCCGCAGAGATGCGCCGATTGCGGGCCGAGAATCGAGAACTGAAGCGCGCCAACGATATTTTGCAATCCGCATCGACTTTCTTCGCGGCGCAGCTCGACCGCCGAAACAAGTGATCGTCGACTACATCGACACCCACAAACAGGAGTTCGGCGTCGAGCCGATCTGCAGAGTGCTCACCGAGCACGGCTGCCCGATCGCGCCGTCCACCTACTACGACACCCGCGACCGCCCGGCATCCGAACGCGCGATCCGTGACGAGTTCCTCGCCGCCGAGATCACCCGTGTCCACGCCGAGAACTACTCGGTGTACGGGGCCCGCAAAGTGTGGCTGCAACTACGACGAGAGGACATCGAAGTGGCACGCTGCACCGTCGAACGACTGATGAAGAAGCTGGGCCTACAAGGCGCCCGTCGAGGAAAGGTCAAACGCACGACGACCGCCGACCCGCAAGGCCGGCGTGCCGAGGACCTGGTGCAACGAAAATTCAACCCGGGCAGCCCCGAATGTGTTGTGGGTAGCAGATTTCACATACGTCTCGACATGGGCGGGATGGGTGTATGTCGCGTTCGTGATCGACGCCTACGCGCGCCGGATCGTGGGCTGGCGCACCTCGACCACAATGACCACATCACTGGTCCTGGACGCGATCGAACACGCCATCTGGACCCGCGCACGTGACGGGATCACCGATCTGTCCGGATTGATACACCACCACGACCGCGGCGCCCAATACACATCGATCGCCTTCACCGACCGACTGATCGAAGCCAGCAACCACAAAGTCTCCGGACTCACAGGGGGGATTCACTCTTCTTCACGGTCGATTTGCCCGCCGTTGTCGATCCAGACGACGACCGCAGAGTGATCATCATGGCCGCCGGAAGGTGCCCCAGCGTCGGCACTACGCGATTACGTCAGCGTGCCAGGTGTGGATCGGTGGTCTTCTCCAGACCACGCAACGCCAGCTCCATACTCACCTGGCCGTAGTCCGCCGAGTTTCTCGAGTTCGGCGCGGAGTTCGGCGATCTGTTTGTGCAGCGCCTGGATACAAACCAAGGCGACGCCATTGGCGTCGGCCAAGTGGATCTTCTTGTCGGTGTCGCCGAGCCCGAAGCTGGCGCGCCAATCCTGTGCCATCGGACCGAGATGACGTACCTCAGCCGGTTCCCACTCATACCGCCAAGTACTGATCGGCAGTTGAACGACCTCGGCAAGAATGTCGCGTCCATTCATCACCCACTCGCGTCCCGCCGAATCCACCGGGCTGGACGGGATCTGCGGGGCCGACGTCCGGTGACGCCGGCCCCAACGTAGACCGAACACTCTCAGTGGTCCCACACCACTGCTGCGACATCGCGCTTGATCGCTCGGTCGCTTTCGAGCGTGGCGCTGGCGACACCCGCCGCCACCGTGGCGAGCCCGGTACTGGCGGCGGCGACGATGGCGATCCGTGTCATCATACCGATGCTCGTAGTCATCGCGCTGATCTTCTTCACTGTCATATCCTTTCGAACGAGAACCCGGGCCGTCGGCCGCGGATCCTCCTCTCCAACTATGTGATTTATCGTGCCCGCGCTCGCCTCGCGAGCCGGTGAATTCCGGGTCCTGATTCCGCGCTGATCGCGAGTCATTCGTCGTATCGAGAGCTCGATAAATTGGTCACTAGGTGACCCTCGCAAGGTCATGGCCGGCGCGATATGGGGGAAATGCCTACGATTACCTCCGTAGGCGCGAACGGCTCGTCGCGACACGGACGGGGCGGCAGAGCGCCATTGCCACCGACCTGTGCCTACACCCCACCGCGAGTGGTCGGGTCGGAGAGTATTCAACCCTTTCGAATCCGAAACGGCCTGGCGGCACGATAATGCCATCGAGGCTGATCAATCCCAGGCGGTCCGGTGAGAGACCAGCACATGGGCCACGCTCGGCGCGGGTCGCCGCGTTTGGACCTGAACTGCCCGCCCGGACTGGCCGCTGCTGCGAAGACGGGCCGATTGCCGGTAATGGAGCTCAGAACGAATGGAGATGAAGCCGACCAAAAATTTCCTCGGCTGCCCTTCAGCGAGCGGTATTGGGCGTTGATCTCCAACTCACCCGTCGTAATAGCTTTCGAGTAGGTCCTATCGTCGACCATCGCGAAACCGGAGCTGTCGTACAACCGACTCGGACACGCGCGACGCTGACGCGATCGTGCGGGCATCGACGGATCCGACCCCGAGTCCTTTCGGACGGTGACACCCGGTCCGGAGAGCCGGTCTGGGTTTCTCTGAGCAGATCATGGCGGGGATCGATCGGGGCGAAGACACTGCTAGATATAACCGACGGCCGATCCCGCCAGTTCGTCGTTTCCGCCGATACCTGGGTCATCCGACCAGCTGGATCGGCTGCCAGACGCGCGAGCGAGGTCGTAACATCCAGCATCCGGATGGGTGACAGAATGGTTCACAACTCGACTTCGTGTACTGCGGCAGCGGCTCGTACGTCGAGCATCGTCAGCAGGACCATCCGGCATATGGAAATGCTCGACATGTGTCCGTGCGGTGTTATGACGGTGTGGGCTTCGGCCCGCCGGCATTCCTGGACGAGATCGACGAACGCCGGAGGGAGCGTCCCGTTCTGCGGTGAGGGCTCATGGAATACGGCACCCAACTCGTACCCGAGCGACCTGGCGGTGTTGTACAGCCTGCCTTCGCTCGAAGTCGAGTCGCGGAGCATATCGTCGCGCACGTATCCGTAGGCAAGAGGTAATAGTGCAGTCGTCATGGGCTAATTGGTCTCCGGTCGGCTGGCTACGGGAGAATTACCTCTGGGTAGCCGGATGGTCTGTCATCGCAGCGCGGCATGTACGCACCTGTGTGCCGTCGACTCGGCGTGACGTCGAGTTCGGCTGTCACGATTCATCGCTCGGTCGTTTGTCTTGGCCTGGTTGAGGGAGCGACCTGCATACCTTCGGCCTCGTTGGCGAAGGTGTGGGACTGCCGCGACCCCACCGAGCGTCGTCGCTCGACCTCGGCCACACCCCATCGTGTGCCGCAGGGATCGTGATCGTCCTCGGCGGGCGTCTTGCGGTCGAACACCCCTTCCGGATGGGGGTCTGACACAACTTCCGCCGACACTTTCGATTCTTGTCGCATGGCATAAAGACCGACATGGGGGAAATACCCCCTTTCTCTTTATCTGCAACACCGGCTACCTACGACGAACTCGACGAACGAGGTAAGCGCCGCTACACCGCGTCGCCCAGATCGCCGCCGAATCCGGAGTCGCTCGTCCCACCATCTACCGACATTTCTCGGCCGCGATACCGAAAAAAGGGGGGTGTGACGCGGCCAGGTCGACTGACTCGACCGATACCTAGGTGATGTCCAGGGAGGTTTCGGGTTCGCGGCGACACGTCCCTGGTTGATGACTGGTGATGGCCTCCGGTTGTGAAGTGGAGATGTCGAGTAACCGCTTCACATCCAGGAGGCCTTCGTCATCCACGCTGATGCCGCTTTGACGCCGCGCGCTCGTTCAAGGCTGACTCGTTTCATTGCCGAACAAGGCTGGAACACACCGAGCGGACACAGCCATACCGGCCACAAACCAACGGCAAGATCGAGCGAATCCACCGCACCCGCGCTGACGGCTGGGGCTACACCCGCTGCTACGAGTCAGAAACCCAACGCCGAACAGCCCTGCCACAGTGGCTGCACTTCTACAGTCACCACCGAACCCACAGCGCGATCGGAAACAAACCACCCATCACCAGGCCGACCAAACCTCCCTGGACATCACACCTAAGCCCCTTACTGCACCACACACCCCGGGGCCGGCGGAGTGCCGGAGAAGCGGTCGGCGAGGAAGTTCATGCCGCCGAAGGCTTCGCCCGCGGCGGCACCGATGTGTGTCGGGAACTGCGAGTGGGTCGCGGTGAGGGTGGCGCCCTGAGCACAGTAGGCATCGACAAGGGCGGTGTATCCGGCGACGGGAATCTTCTCGTCGGTGACGCTGTGGTACAGGTACAGCGGAGTGTCGGGGGCGGTGCTGCCGAGTTCGTTGTGCGTGGCTGCGCTGCGGAATGCGGGATGCGCTAGCAAGTTCGGGACCTCGGCGAAGTCGTCGAGGTGGACGTCGGGGTATTTCTGAGCCAGATCCGCACCGCAGGCGGAGGTATCTGCGGCGAGCAGCGCGCGACGACCCCGGTCGTTCAGCAAGTCGGCCAGCCGGGAGTCGGGTTCGTTGCGGGCCAGCCCGAGCAGGATCAGTAACGCCCCCACGGCACCGTCGGCGCGTTGTGCCATGGTCGGGATATCGGTGGGGATTCCGCCGGCGCTGGTGCCGGCGAACCGCACGTCTGGTGCGTATTCCCGCCGCAACTGCGTGGCCCACAACGTGGCGAAGGCTCCGCTCGAGTATCCCCAGGCGCCGATCGGGCTCGAGGTATCGATGCCGGCTGGCGGGAAGGATCGTGCGGCCCGGATTCCGTCCAGCACGCCACGCCCGGATGTCACGCCGTCGAAAAGTCGGGACTGCGGCCCTTCGTAATCGCTGACCACGACGGCCCACCCGCGCCGCAGTGCCTCCACGATGAACGGCATATCCTGCACAGTGCTCGCTATGTCGGTGTTACGTCCGCCGCGCAGCATGAACGACGGTGCGCACTGGGTGTCGAGACTGTTCTCGGGTACCTGGTACGACAACACCGGCCGCGGCCCGGTCCATGGTATCGGTGGCACCAGGACCGTCGTCACGTTCAGCTGCGGACGCTCTCCGGAATCGGTTGTGCGATAACGTAGTTGCCAGGCCGCCACTGGTATCGGCAGGCCGAGTAGGGTGATCGTCCGCGACCCGAGCAGCGCTCCGTTTGGATGCGACGCCAGATCGGTGGGTGCGGCATAGAAGGGATCATCGCCAGGGGGTGGCACTGCGGCTCGCGCAACCGGCATCGACAATGCTGCCGGCAGCATGATCCCGGTGAGCGCGAGGATCGCAAGCCATTGCCGACCGATCCGCCACCACATCACTTGTCGCCAGTGCGCGCCGTCGATTGGCAGACCAGGCGCATCGGTAGCCGAACACGATGTGCGGCAAGCATTCTTCCGATAAGTCGACGACGTATGACCGGATTCCATCGCGCCTCCCGCGTCCACTATCCGACGCGCAGGCACTCCGGCCTCGCACCGACCCGCCACGCCCTTATGGGTCGAGGTCACGATAACATAACGAAGTCGCCTCCGCACTGGGACGACCAGGAGCTCAGCGCAAGAAGAGGCGCTGGCCGCGATGGCGGTAGATGTCGACACGGTCGCCGAGACGCCGTGACACCATCCCGCCGATCTCCGACAGGGGATTTTCCGAAGAAGTTTCCAACAACCGTTGCGGTCGTCCTACAAGAAGGAGAAGGCCCGCCGGACCGAGCCGATACCAGCGCAAGCGCCGGCCTCGACATAGCGGGCTATTGCTCGGCATATATCGCAAGCGTACCGGCCTGCGAATCGCCCATTACTTCGGCAGTTATAAAACAACATGCCAGAGGCACAATCGACGCGATCGATGGCGGGCATGGGCAACAACCACTGACAGCCTCGGCTTCGCCGCGCCGATTCCAGCAAACGTCTGTATGGTGTTGGTTTCGAGGCCGCCGAATATGGCTGTGCGCCGGAAAAGGGATGCGTACGCCGAGGTCGCGGGCAGGAGATGCGATGCCGAAATCATGGATTCGATCACTTGTGCTGGGCGTCATATCGGCAGCCACATTCGCCACATTGCCCATGGGACCGGCGAGCGCCGATTCAGTCCATGACATCCCGAGTGGGCTGGAGTCGTTCTATCATCAGCAGCTGGACTGGAAGCCGTGTAACGACGCGCTTCTCGACGGGGCGGGGGCTCGATGTGCGGGCGTTGTCGTCCCACTCGACTACAGTCGACCGGACTCACGCACGCTGACCGTCGCGATCTCGCGCATCCCAGCCACCGACCCGGACCTCCGACGCGGGATCATGCTGTCCAACCCCGGAGGTCCCGGCGGTCCGGGCCTGAGCATGATGGCCGGCCTGCGGGATCGGCTCACACCGGACGTACGTGCCCGATACGACCTGATCGGCATGGACCCGCGTGGCATCGGCCGATCGGACCCGGTGAATTGCGCGTTGCCGCTGCCCACCGTGTTGTTCTCGGCCGGCTTCGACGCTGTCGGCTACGCGCGCGACGTCGCACTGGCCGCGACGTTCGCTGCGTCCTGCGTAGCGCCCGATCCCGAGAAGGCCCGCCACATCACGACCCGCAATACCGCCCGGGACATGGATGTCATCCGCAGCGCATTCGGTGACGGCAAACTCAACTACTACGGCGGCTCCTACGGCACCTACCTGGGTGCGGTGTACACACAAATGTTCCCTCAGCACAGCGACCGGATGGTGCTGGACAGCGCCATCGATCCGGACCGTTACTGGAGCGGCACCTATCAGGACATGGGCGCGATCAACGAAGCCGGCCTCGACGACTGGGCGATCTGGGCGGCCCGCCACGACGCCGACTACCACTTCGGCAGTAGCGGACCGCAGGTCCGAGCGTTTGTCGAGGACACGATCCGACGTGCCGCCACGCATCCGGTCATCGGCAACGGCTACCTCATCGATGAACACACCGTACCGGTGATGCTGATGGCGCTGCTGTCGAATCCGCAGTTGAACACCAACCTCGCCGACGTCATGCGGATCGTGGCCGACGCAGTGTCCGGGCTCCCCATCGACATGGCGCAGCTGAAAACGAAGATCAGCGGCCCCGTTTCGCTGGATGCCTCGGGCATGGCCGCGGTCCTGTGCGGCGACAAGGCCGCACCCCGAGATCCGGCCTGGTATCTCCGCAACATCGAAAGCGCCCGGGCGACCCAACCGGTGTTCGGCGCTTTCGCCAACAACATCACCGCCTGCGCGTTCTGGCCGGAACCGATCGAGCCGCCCACCGCCGTGCATAATCCGACACCAGCCCTGATCCTGCACGCAACCGGCGACACCCGCGTCGCCTACCAGCAAGGCCTTGCGCTGCACCAGGACCTGACAGCGTCACGAATGGTCACGCTGGCAGACACCCGTATCCACGGCATCCTCCGCGCCGACCTGAGCCGCTGCGTGAACAACATCGTCAACTCCTACTTCCGCGACGGCATCCTCCCCGGCGCCGACCTCACCTGCCAACCCGACCCCAGCTATCCCCCCGACTAGACCCATGCCGTTCACTGCAAGAGGTCGCCCGACCGGGTCCGTACGCGCCTTCTCGCGCACTTGCGTGCCGAGCGGATCGACCCGCCTACTTGCGGCCGGATAGATCGCATGGCTGGTCGGCATTGAACCGGGGCGAGAATTGCTTTTCGAGCTGGTCGCGTCCCACTTACCGGACGAGGTGGCCGACCGGATGTTCGTGTTGATCGACATAGGCGAGGACGAAGCCGTGATCGAGGACGGCCCGAAGGTGTTCGCCGCGATCCGGTCGGATCCGAACGCGGTCAGCTTGAACACGATGCTCATTGAGATCGCGACGACACACGGCGGTGCGGGAGACGTGTTCGCCGAGGTCGCGCCGAAGATCGTGACGGGCTGGCGGCCCGATCATCAAATACACCTTGGGAAGCACAGTGTGCACCGCATCAATGCCACTGCGGCCTCGAAGGACTCGTGTGTGACGCCGGTATTGACCAGGGTTTCGCGTACCAGGCGGTCCGCCGACTGCACCCCGATCCCGACCTCGAGCCGAACACGAACGGGCCGAGGTTTCGGCGGTGACGAACTGCGGCAGTGACTCGACCACCAGGCGCCGCACTACGACATGCTCGCTCTCTATAACGATGGGTCGTTTTTGCCCGCAGTGAGATGCCTGCCGATGTGCACGTCGTATCGCCCGCCAAGTCTCGGCCCCACGCCCTCGTCTACTTCGACACAGCCTCGAACCGGTTCACGCTCCGAGATCGGCGATAGCACGGAAATCGCTGGGGCGGATACCCCGTTGCCGTTTGAACGCCGCACTGAAACCGAAAGCGTCCGCATAACCGACGGCCTTCGCCACCTGCGCCACAGTGAGACTACGGTCGGCCAGTAGTTCCTCCGCCTCATCCATCCGGCATTCGGTGAGATACGCCAGCGGCGATTGCCCCATGACCTCGGAGAACCGCCGTGCGAACAGTGCCCGCGATACCCCTGCCTGGGAGGCCAGCGACGCGACCGTCCAACCGGCGGCCGGCTTTCCGTGCATGGCCTCCAACGCCGGCCCAACCACCGGATCGGCCGGTCCGCGATACCAACCCGGCGCGTCAGCGTCCAGCTCCTCGAACCAGTTGCGCAGTGTGCATACCAGCGCCCAGTCGAGCAGCCGGTCCATCATCGCCTGCGCTCCGGCCGGACGCCGGGCCGCATCCGCGGCGACCGACTCCATCCACGCGCATACCTCCACATCGTCGGTCACGACCAGGACGGATGGAATAGCACGCAGCAGCCGTTCGTGACGCCGGCTGGACGCCCGATATGCGCCGACGATCAGAGCGGTCTCACGGGTGGGGTCGTTCCCCCAGCGACCGCCATCCAGTGCGGGATCGCATTTCGCGTCCGGCGCGAAGCAGGAGACCTCGTATTCCTCGTGCGGCAGGACGACAGTATCCGCACGGTCGACGAGGGCGAAGGTTTCCGGGCCGCGCACGATCGCGGTGTCCCCTATCGTGACCCGACGCTCGAGTCCGCCCGGCAGCAGCAGTGTTCCCCCACCGCGCAACACGGTGACCATGGTCAGTGGCGCCTTGTCGGCGAACCGGATGCTCCACGGCGCTTCCAAGACCGCGTTGGTCAGCACAGCGCCCTCGGCACGGATACCGCCCAGCAGTTTGCTCAATGGATCCACACTGTCGACGGTAGACGAACTCCTATCGAATATAGATCTTTACCCATAGATCATCCATTGTCCGGACTGTGGAATGAAATCCAGACCGCACAACCGATCGTCCGGAACTCCGGACACTCAGGGGAGGCCCCGTGCAGCACAATACGACCGTAGATACCGTGACCATCCGCACCGCGCTGGTCGTCGTCGCTCATCCCCGGCCCGACTCGCTGACCGTCCATATCGCCGAACTGGCGACCCGGCGACTCACCGCGGCCGGCTACCGGATCGACCTGCTGAACCTCCACGCCGAGAATTTCGATCCCCGGATGACCGTCGCCGACCTCCCGGAATGGGGCAACCGGGACAAGCCCTACTCCCCCGAAGTCGAGAACCATATGCGGCGCATCCTCGCCGCCGACGTGATCGTCGCAGTATTCCCTGTGTACTGGACGCAGGTCCCGGCGATCCTGAAGGGCTGGATCGATCGAGTGTGGAACTACGGATTCGCCTACGGCCGCAGCAATCCCCGGCTCGCGGGCAAGCGGATACTGTGGCTGGGCCTGGCGGGCGTGGCAGACGACGACGCGTTCGTCGAACTCATGCAGGTTGCGCTCAGCGCGCAACTCAATGATGGTATCGCCTACTACTGTGGCCTCACGCAGTCGTCAGTGGGATTGTTGCCCGGCGCGGAAGAAAAGCGGCAACGCCTGGATGCTGCGGGCAATCTGCTGCTCGACGAAGCCCTCACCGGTGCGGTCCGCGAAGCCCACTATGCGGGCTTGGAAGACCGGGCTCTGGGCTTCGTCAACGATTTCCTTGCCGCCGACCAGGTTTCGGCCTGACCACCGAGGGGTTACCTCCCGGCGTTGGGCGCAGACCGAACCCGGCCACTGCCCTCACCGCGGGTCAGCCCCTGGCCGGACGCCGGTGTTCGACACCACCGGGTTCGACGCCGTTGTGATTCTTCAGATCATCGACGCTGCCGCGGGTCTCGCACCCTGCCAGGGCAGGTTTCAGACGTTTGGTCCGACGATGCGTTCAGCTGCGGCGTGCCACCATCGGGGCGGGGAGGGACTGGCGATCTTTGAAGTGGGTTGATTGGGATGGAGACCGAGTCGTCGGAGCACGTCAGCCTTGATTCGGATGCTGAACCAACCTCGCCAGCGGAGTTCGGCGTCGGGCCCGCAGGCCAGGTCTATGCGGATTTCATCGTTCTGGAAAGGCATCCAGTCGATGCCGCGTTCACGCAGTCAAGCTCGCGTGGCCGCCATAGGTGATGGGCATTCGGGCAAGTTCTCGTACGCCTCGATGGTGATCCAATCCGAGCTTGTTGTCATGGATGCCATGGTGCCTGAATCCTCCGCCGAGAGTGCCTGATCAGAGCCAGTGGCCGATGGTGGCAATGCGGACGTAGCCAGATAGCCACAGTTCGCCCCCGGCACCGAAAGCACTTTCAGCCACCCCGGTTCGATGTTCTCGGGGGCTGGAATGGTGAAGTATCCGCCGAGGTGGGTGGCGCAATCCCGCTCGGCCCGAAGACCAGTCGGCGCATCCCGGAATGCACGTATCTTCCCAAGCCAGTGAGGGTGCCTACACCGACCTGGCGCGAGTGTTGCGGGAGACCCATCCCGACTTGTCGGCCAAGGAGGCGCGGGGCAGTCGCCGAACTGTATTCGTGATGTTCCAGGGTTACGCGATGCTCGGCATGGTGACCCGCCGGCGAGGTCCTGACCGGTCACGATGTCGAGCCCGCGGTACAGACCTATACCACAAATGATTACGGTCACGCCCCCACGAATCGGATGACGAGCCTGGGGGCCTGGACTCGTCGCGGGCCGTGGTGATCGTGCCGACGTGGGACGTGCGGGCGTTGTCGCCCGGTGTACTGGGCGCTCACCCCTACCGACAGTTCGTGGTGGTCAGGGACTGGTCAGGGTTTCCAGTGGGGAGCGCGGCCGGTGAGAGCGACCACGCGGTCGATCAAGGGGCTGTCGGACAGGACCGGGACTTCAGGGCCGTAGACACCCATGTGGCGGCCTGTCTCTGCGGTGTCCTTGACCTCGTCGTAGAGGAAGCCGACCAGGTCGAGATCCCAGGTGGGGTGTTGCGCCGTGGCTTTGGCCAGGTCCCAGCCATGGACGACCAGTTCGGTGATGACCATGCCGCCTACCAGGTGGGCCGGGAGTTCGGTGGGGCCGAATGGGGCCATTCCGGTCCATGCCTCCGGGGCGCTCCACGCGGACGCGGTGCGAGTGATCCGATCTTCGAGCGTGCTCGCCCAGTCATCCGGAGTATGCCCAGTATCGGGGCCGTCCAGCGCAGCCGCGGGTGTTTTGTGCGCTGCCCCTTCCAGCACTGGACTCCAGTGCAGCAGGTGGCTGATCAGCGCACGGACGTCGAACTCGTGGCACGGAGTCGGGGCGTCCAACTGATCAGGCTTGATCGCATTGATAATGGTGACCATGGTCTGGGCGGCGCAGCCGGGAAGTTCGTTTGTGTTCACGCCCTCGAGTCAACCACCGCTCTGAAGCAGCGGATTGAACGAACGCGACAGATACTGACACTGTGGCGAGAGATACCCGTGAGCTGGCCGGCGCCTGGCAGCAGTACCAGCGCCACGCCCGAATCCCGCCGTCCCCCGACCTCGCTCCGTACGTCGAGTACTTCTGGACGGCCGAGTGGCACTACGAAACCCCTTACCGTCAGCTGATCGTCCCGCTCCCCAACGTCCATCTCACCTTCCGGGATGGCGGCGCGATCCTCAACGGTGTGCGCACCCGCCACCACACCAAGGTCTTGAGCGGCGACGGCCAGGTCACCGGCGTCGCCTTCCGTCAGGCGCGGTTCCGCCCCTTTCTCAACGCCCCCGTCGCCACGATCACCGACCGGGAACTGGACGCAGCTGAATTCCTCCCGACAGCCCGTCGTGTTACCCCAACCGTCTCGGCGGTCGAGGACTACCTCCGTGCCCACCTGGCGGTCTCGTCCGAGCCACTGCGGGAAGGTGCGCCGATCGCGGAGGCCGCGATGGCCGCAATCACCGGTGACGCCCGCGTGACCACCGTCGCGGCACTGGCCGACCGGTTCAGCGCAAACATTCGAACCCTGCAACGCGCCTTCGCCGAACACGTTGGCGTGCCGCCCAAATGGGTGATCCGCCGCTACCGGCTGCACGAGGTGACCGAACGCCTGGCCCAAGGACAGGAACCACGCTGGTCAGCACTCGCCTTCGAACTGGGCTACGCCGACCAGGCCCACCTCATCCGCGACTTCAAGTCCATCTTCGGCGAGCCCCCCGAGTACTACCGACAACGGTACTAACTGCTCCAGGCGCGACGCCCTACTCGGCCGAAGCCGACCCTGAACCAGCGACCTCCCAGACTCCCCGCCACAACCCGATAGCGCGCACTCGTTGCATGAGCTGAGGCATTCGTACGCGAACCACATGGTCGGACCCATAGCCATAGATCTGCGGGGCCCTATCCGCCCAATGCGCGAAGCCGGGCGCGTAGCGCGTCCAGATCGTTGGTGGCGAAGGCGATTTCCCCGTCGTCATACGGGTCGTCGTTGCGGGCGACGACCTTGTCGCTGTGGTCGAAAACGTACGGGTCGCTGAGGGATTATGGACACTCGTGACCCCCGTGATCAAGTGTCACGTATTCCCCGTCGCACCCCTACCAGATCGATAGTTCGCCCCGCCCGTCGGCCCAGGCGATTAGCGAGCGATCGCCCTCGCCGAACCGAGGTGGACCTCCGCGCGTGGGAGGCCCCGGACACGGAACCACGCGGCGTTGACCACGGCCGTGTAGCGGAGAGCGAGTGCTAGCGCGATGCGTTCTGCCGCCGTGACCGGCGCGATCTCGGCGTAGCCGGCGAGCACCAGGTTTCCAGCCTGAAGGAGATCGCCTCCTGCGGCTTCCGCGACGCTGAGCGCCGACTGAGCGACATCCAGTAACCGAACGTTGTGTTCCACCGTTTCGAGGTCGAAGATCATCGTTATCCGGTCGTCGGCCACGTGGACATTGCCGAGGTGAAGGTCACCGTGGATGTTGGCGGTGGGAAGGCAGGTGGTGAACAGCGCCGAGGTACCCGTCAACAAACTGTCGAATTCGGCACGGTCGTCGGGCGCGAGGTCGTCGAGCTCCTCGGACAGGACGTCTGGATGCAACGCGTCGTGGTGGTCAATCGTGAGATCAGTGGTGGCGTGGTGGAATCGCGCCAAAGTCCGGCCGAAGTCTCTGGCCAGGGCGTCGGACATGTCGCGGGTAGAGGTCCCCGCCACGTACTCGGCGATGGTGAACGTACGGCCTCCCTCATCGCCCACGACGCGGCCCGTACGCAGCCGCAACGAAAGTGGAGTGGGTAGCCCATGGGAATGCAGAGCCCGCTGGAGTTCGATCTCCTGTGCCGCGCCCGCCCGGGTTTGGTTGCGGAGCACCCGTAGCGCGAGCCGTGTCTCGTCGGCGAGCGATACGCGGAAAACGTCATTGGCGGCGCCTATTCCCATCCGTTCGATGGACATCACGGGCACACCGCTGAACTGGGCTATCATCCGTCGCAGCACCGCGTCCAAAGGTTCGACCGAAGCCTGCAGCGCGGGCGCAGCAGTCATCGGTGGAATCCTTCGGTCAGCGGTCCGGTAGGTCGGCCTTCGACCCACCATAAAGCCCAACTCCACCTGGGGAAATAGGAGTGGCGAATAGCTTCGCTTTCGGGCGGGAACGCCAATTACGGCCCGATCGACGCACCAAGCCAGTTTTCGCAACCAGTCCCGTGCCGCGCGGGCCGCGTCCTCGATTCCGACCCCGAACTCCGGTGTTTGCAGCACCGAAAGCACCTGCTCGGCCTGAGCTTTCGACTGCAAGTAGGCCGAGCACATCGGACCGACACTGCGTGAAGCCGCAGAGGCGGCCGGCCGGCCGCCCGGTGCGGTGCGTGTGGTCGCCCCGTTGCCGGTCTGTGTCACCGACGCCGTCGACGGTGCGCGGGGAGCCGGCACGGAGCAATTCGAAATCTATGGGCGGCTGCCGTCCTACCGCGCGATGCTCGACCGTGAGGGCTTCGCCGGTCCCGAGGACGCCGCCCTCATCGGCGACGAGGCCACAGTGTCGGATCGAGTCGCCGAACCGCGCAGTGCCGGTGCGGACGAGTACGCCGGGTTTCCGTTCGGGCAATCCCCGGAGGATCATGCGCGGACCCGCGCGCTGCTGCGCACACTCGACCCGACTGAGTGAGGGCATTTCGACACAGTGCCCTTTGCACAGTGCCCTTTGCACGGTGCGTGGCACGCGGGGTCGTCGCAACACTCGATTCGGGCGCGGTGGCGGCCTGCGAAGAGGACGAGTGCTCATGCCAGGGGTCTTCGGGTTATCTCGTGTTCATATTCAAAGGATTTTCATTGCCCACCAGGACGATCCGCGCATGACGTGCTCGCCGAGCTGGTGATCGTCACCTGCCAGTTCCCTGATCATTTTCGGGGTGGGGTAGTCGGCGTCGCTGACAGGCCGGCGGAGTTGTGTGGTGAGGTCGTCCAATACCTGTTGGTCGGCTGGAGACGCGGTGGCTCTGACCTCGTTGATGCGGTCGGTGATGCTGTCGACGGAGAAGGAGTGGAGCACAAGGTCGGTGTCGCCCGGATAGAGGGGTGTGGTATCGAAAGCATGGGTGCGGGCCCACACGATGCCACCGTCCTCGGCACTCGACAGCTGATATATCGCATGAACGCCGGAGCGGCGGTAGTAGTCCTCCAGTGACCGGGTGAGCGCTCCGCCGAATCCTTGCCGGCGGGCGTCTTCATCGAGGTAGATGTTCCTGGTGTGCACGACAGGCCGGCCTTGCTCATCGTGGTAGAAGTCCGAGCGGAGGTAACCCACGTCGACTCCTCGGGTGTCATCGAACACCGTTGCCGACATCGTGATCGTGATGCGGTCCTCGGTGGAGCGATGGGGAAAAAAGTACCTTTCGGCCAGACCGGGCGGATCCGGGAACTCGTAGTTCGCCGATACCTCACCCAACCGGAACGGACCGTAGTGTCCTTCCAGTCCCCTCAGCTGCGCCGTCAGCGCATCGTTGTTCGCGTCCTGTGGCCGAACTCGCAATAGCTTGCTGACAGGTGGCACCCTCGAAAGGTCCGGGCCGGTGCGCGTCGTCTCATGTGCAGTTGTATTGGTGCCCAGTGGCTCTGCGCCACCGGTGTGGTCTCGGTCGCTCAGCGCGGCCGGGAACCGGTGCCCACTGTGTTCGTCGGCGCCTTCATGCCTCCGCACCGTACCGGTGACGGCGCCCGAGACAGCGTGTATACCGTCGTACAGACGACCACCGGCCCGCTGACTGAGCAAATCGTCCAGGGAGTCCCGGAACCGCCGCAACAGCTCGTACGGGAGTTCCCTCATCCCAGGCCACCCCGCTCGAGATACGGCCGGAAGTGAGGCGCCGATCTCACGGCGCACCACCGGCGGCCGCGACGCCCTCGGCTCCACTTCTTGTCGGACGCTTCAAATCGTTCATCACGCGGGTCAGAACCCTGGTTATGCCGTTGGTCAATCGAGCCTCGCCACTACTGATCGCAGGTAGCGGTGCAACGAGGTTTTCGGATCAGCCCATGGTGAGAGGTACGCGCGTTGGCCACGAAGTGACGCTTCCACGTCACCGGCTCGCGCATTATGGGGAAAATGCCTACGGTTGTCGCCTCGACGGGACCCGGTAGTAATCGCCGAGAATCGGGTGGAAATGACGTATCCGCTTGTCAGTGAGTTCGGGAGGCCCCGGGCCGATGAGTCTGGTCAGCTGCTATCCGAGCTTCGCTGATTTTCTACGCCACTGCTCCGGAACCCTCGGCGCAGCCTCGTCTGAAGCCTTGCTGCAGGTCAAGGCCAAGGTCGGAGCGCGGCGGGAACGCGACTACGCGCTCGAGAACTTGCACGCGATCCATCAGGAACAGCGGACCTGTCTGCGAATCCTTGATGAACATGCCTTGCGCGACGAGCACTTCCGCGACCGGGCGGTGGATTGGCACGGACCTAACGCTCGCCAGATCACCATGCGCAACCGTCTGCTGGGCGGGTCCAGCGGCAACCTCACCACCCGAGAGTGGGCGGTCATCACGAATTGCTCGCAGGACACCGCATTCCGGGACATCAACGTGTCGATCGGGCCAGGCGCCCTGCAGCGGTTGGGCTCCGGCGGCCGTAGCACGTCCTATGAGCTGGTTCAGCCATGATGCCCCAGAACCGGGGGCTCCCGACTCGGCCCGGCCTCGATTCCCCGTACCGATCCTGCGTCAACTTTTCCGGCGCGAAATCAGCGTCTTTCACGTTGCGGTGCAACAATGAACCGGACATTGATGGTGTCTCCGACCGGACCACCACGAACCGGATCGAGCAACGCGGCCTCTGATCTACGAATATGACGGCCATTTCGTGCTTGGAAGGGTGATCGATGTGTCGCTGACATCTGGTGACCAACTCGCCGACAGCATCCAACACTTCCGGCGGCGCGCCGGTCTCAACCAGCGTGCCGCAGCGGAACTCGCGGGCTTGAGCGTCGGCGGACTGCGCGATATCGAACAGGGCCGAGTCGTCCGCCCGCGCGCTTCCACGCTGCGCAGGCTCGCCGACGCATTCGGGCTGTCCCATTACGAGTTCGATGATCTGGTACGCCAGGCGAACAATGAACACCGCCAAGCGGGCGGGCTGAGGGTCGAGATACTGGGATCACTTCGAGTATCGGTGGATGGCGGACTGATCGATCCGGGGTCGGAGGCCCAGCACGTACTGTTGGGATTGCTCGCGCTGACACCGAATGTCTCCGTGACCCGTGGCGCATTGCTCGATGCGCTCTGGGATGTGCGGCCGACATACGGCACAGCGAACCTGCTGCAGTCGAGGGTCTCCCGACTTCGGCGGCGCCTGCAGCCCAGCATCGTGGACGATTACGGATCACAGCCGATTCCGGTGACTCGCAGCGGCTACCAGCTTTCCGTGACCGAGTATCAGCACGATCTGCTGATATTCCGTCGGCTCGTCACCCGCGCACGGCAGAGCCGCGACGACAGGGATCTCAGTGCGGCGTGCGGTCTGTTCGCCGAAGCCATCGCGCTGTGGCGCGGCGATCCGCTCGACGGCATCGTCGCGTTAGAGACGCACCCGATCGTGTTGGCACTCATCCGCGAATACCGAGCGGCTGTGGTCGAATATGCCTCCGTTGCCGCAGATTTAGGGTCCTACCAGGACGTACTTCCATTATTGCAACAGGTGGCCGACGCCGATCCCCTACACGAAGCCATTCATGCGGCGTTGATGATCGCGCTCGCGGGCAGCGGGCAGCAGGCTGCCGCGCTCAATGTCTTCGACACCCTGCGGCGGCGCTTGGCGTCGGAACTCGGCGTCGATCCCAAGCCCGAACTCGCTGCCGCCTATCAGCGTGTGTTACGGCAGGAAATAGGCCAGCCGGATTTCGCGCCGGTAAGCGCGCATCACCAATTACCGCCGAATATCGCCGATTTCATCGGCAGAATAGACGAGATTCAGCAACTGTTGGACGGATCCTCCGCCCACAACGCCGACACCTCGGCACCCGTCTTCGTGATCGAGGGGATGGCTGGTATCGGGAAGACGCGGCTCGCAGTGCATGCCGCGCACCGGCTGCGAAGAGAGGGCCGTTACGGTGACTGTCAGCTATACGTCGACCTACAGGGGCACGCCGCGCAGCCGCCTGCGGACCCCTCGTCGGTCCTGGCGACGTTCCTTCGACAGCTTGGAGTGCCCGGCGAACAGATTCCGCCCGGCTCGGCCGAGCGAGCGGCCATGTATCGGGATCGGTTGTTCGGCAGAAGCACCTTGATCATTCTGGACAACGCCGCGTTCGAGGACCAAGTGCTGCCGCTCCTGCCTGCCGGTCCTACCAATCTGGTACTGGTCACCAGCCGGCGAACATTGGCATTGGACGGCGCCAGAACACTGCTCCTGTCGACATTCACACCTGCCGAGGCGGAGGAGATGCTGATACTGGCGGTGGGCGCGAAGCGGATTCAGGCCGAACCGGACGCCACCCGCAGGTTGGTGGAGCTGTGCGGCCGTCTCCCGCTGGCATTGGCGATTGCCGCACACCGCCTGCAATCCCGACCGACGTGGACAGTCGCGGATCTCGCCGAACAACTCGAGGACACCGGGGGGTTGCTCAACGAACTCGCCGTCGGAAGCAGGCGACTGTGGTCGGCGTTCGATCTCTCCTATCGGTCGCTCAGCGCGGATGAGCAACGGATGTTTCGATTTCTGGGCCTGCTGGCCGGCGAACGCTTCATCATCGACCGCGTCGCCACACTGATGCGCCTGCCCCCCTCGCGTACTCGGCTGCTCCTGGACCGTCTGGCCGACGAAAATCTGGTCACCGTCGTGAGCAGGAATCACTATCGGCTGCATCGGCTGCTCCGGGATTATGCGTGCGCACTTGCACGAAACGAGGCGCCCCGATCCGAAACCGCGTCCTGAAGAACCGCCGCTGATTTCGTACCGACGGGCACGGCCGCCGATGAAACCTCGCCGGCAGCAGGTCAGGCGGCGGCCCGCCCGAGTCCCCGAATCGTCCAGCCGGCAGCGCGCCAGGAATCCAGCGACAGCGCGTTGCGCCCGTCGAGAATGCGTGGGTGGCTTACGGTCTTGGCGAGTTCCGCCGGATCCAGTGCCCGGTATTCCTTCCACTCGGTCAGATGAAGCACGATGTCGGCATGCTCACACGCTTTGGTCACCTCACGGGCGTAATCGAGCCCAGGAAACACCGCGCGCGCGTTGTCGAGTGCTTCGGGGTCGTGCACTCGAACCCGACCGCCGCGCAGCTGAATCGCGGCCGCCACGTTGAGCGCCGGAGAATCCCGAACATCGTCGCTGTCCGGTTTGAACGCAGCACCCAGCACCGCGACGTTGCATCCGAGGAATGAGCCACCGACCAGCTGCCGAGCCACCTCGACCACGTGTTCCCGGCGCCGCATGTTGATCTCGTCGACCTCTTTCAGGAAACCCAATGACCCACCGACACCCAGCTCTTCGGCGCGGGCCGTGAATGCACGGATATCCTTCGGCAAGCAGCCACCGCCGAAACCGAGTCCCGCGGACAGGAACCGGCGTCCGATGCGGTCGTCATGACCGATCGCATCGGCGAGCGTGACGACATCCGCACCGGCTGCCTCACACACATCGGCGATCGCATTGATGAACGAGATCTTCGTCGCCAGAAAGGCATTCGCCGAGACCTTGACCAACTCCGCGGTGGCCAGATCCGTCGAGATATACGGGGTCCCCTGCTCCAGGATCGGCGCGTAGACCGCACGCAGGATCGCGTCTGCCTCAGCCGATTGGACGCCGACTACCAGTCGGTCCGGCCTCAGCGTGTCCTCCACCGCGAAACCTTCGCGAAGGAATTCCGGGTTCCAGGCCACCTCGACCGCGGCGGGTGCGAGCCGAGCCACCCGGATCGCCAGCTCGGCGGCGGTCCCGACCGGCACGGTGGACTTGCCGACAACCAACGTCTCCCGGCCCAGATGCGGCGCCAACCCGTCGATCACGGCGTTCACATGCCGCAGGTCCGCGGCATACGATCCCCGCTCCTGTGGGGTACCGACGCAAACGAAATGGACATCGCCGAACTCGGCGGCTTCGACCAGCGATGTCGTGAATCGCAGCTTGCCGGAGCCGACGTTGCGCTCCAACACCTCGGAAAGGCCGGGTTCGAAGAATGGCGCTCGGCCCGCGGCAAGCACTTCTATCTTGCCGGCATCGAGGTCGACACCGAGCACTTCATGACCGATTTCGGCCATGCAGGCGGCATGGACCGCTCCCAGATATCCTGTTCCGATCACAGTAATCCGCATGTCGTTCTCCTGAGTGGAAAATCGGGGTGTTGGAAAACCCGTCGTAGGCGTTTGTTCAGCCGTTGAAACAGTTACGCAGCATTTGCATATAACGGCCATATTTCGGTGGTTCGACGACCCCATTTTCGCTCGACCCGGCTCACGTCAACAATGAGGCGCGCCACGTCATCGGGGCGTCGATCCACGATCCGATAAGAATTCTCCTTGCCTTTCTACATTCACTTCCGAACCACAAACAGCACCATCGCCGCAGCAACGGGAAGAATTGTGAGTGCAGCTATCGACAACGGGGCAGCCACGTTCTCGACAGCACGGCGAAAGTTCACTCCAGCCGCTGTGACCGTTTCCGCAGCATGCAGCAGACACACCGCGAATGCCACCGCGATAAAGACCGCCGCTCCCGACAGCGAAAGGAAGACGTAGCTTGCTGCCGCATCGGACAACTCGCCGGTGAGCGCGGCAACGGCCAACATTGTTGCGATCGCGGCGTACGGTGCGACCAGTCTGACCGGAAGCGGCTCGAGCCCGCCTGCCTCTTTGGGAGTCACCTTGATCGTGATCGGGCTGGGCCGGAACAGTTGCACGGCAGCCGCACCTACCCCCCAGGCGATGAACGGCCATCTGGTCAGGCGATACAGCCAGTTCTCCCAACTCAGGATCGGAGTATCGCTCGGCCGGAGCAATCCGGCTCTCCGCAACACCGCTGTGAGCGCGACGAGCCAGAGCGAATTGGCCGCCCAGTACAGGAGCACCAGAATCGGGTTGGCGGCGAACCACTTCGCCCCGGTGACGGCACTGATCGCCATGACCGCTATGCCGCACCCGATGGCGACGATCAACGCGGAGTGAAAAAGCATCGCGTACAGATACCGCAAACGCAAACGCCAACTGAGGAGGCCGAAATGTAGCGGCACCACCCGCAACAACAGGGAGGTCAGGCTTCGTGTCCATTGAAATTCTTGCACGAGCATCGCCGAAAACGTCAGTGGCCCATTCCCATGTGTACCGGCCGCAATGGCGAAGGCGCCGCGCCAACCTACTGATTCGAGCAGGAACCCGGTCGAGAAGTCTTCCAGGTGCTCTGGACCGATCCCGCCGATCTCGGCGAGGGCCTGTGTTCTGATCGCCCAATGGGAGCCGACGGGGATAGGCGCCAGTCCGCGGTTGTGCCCGAGCTGAACAGGACCGTGGAAGTACGCTTCGCGATGCACCCGTCCGCGGGCCGACCACGAACTCGCCGCGTTGCGGTCGCAATTATTCGGTGCCGCAACATAGCCGGTGGCGGGATCGCCGAACGGTCGGACCATCTCGGCCAGCGTGGTCGGGTCCGGCACGTGATCACAGTCGACGTGAACTGCGATGTCATAATTCTCGTACCCCACGTGATCGTAGAAGTACGCGAGGTTGCCCTCCTTGCCCCGAGTGCGGCGGGGCCAGGAGTCACAGTGGTATTCCTCGACCCCGAATCGACTGGATATCCGGACACCGTGGGCCGCACACCAATCGGTCACCTCTGTGGTCGGCTGCTCGTCACACAGCCACACGTCGTAGGGATACGGAAACTCTTGCGCCAGCATCGACGACAGCGTTGTCCGCCCGACGGCCCACGGCTCCGACGGCGCGCGGGTGACGACAAACGCAACCCGAAGCCTGGGCACCGGCAATCGCCGATCGACTTGCCACAGCCGGTTCGCCGCGGCGAGATAGGACAGCGGCTCACACGACAAGTACAGCGGTACCGTGCTGCTGACAAGGAACCCGATCCAGCCCACCCGGTTTTCGGGCCGCAGCCACCACCACCAGAAAGCCAGGACGCCGGCCAGCCAACCGACAGTCAGACAGGCGACGAGTATGCGCTCCTGGAGCCGCAGCGCGGGCACGAAAGTTTTCGGGCCGAAAGTCCGTTGCGGCTTCCTGCCGCGATCGAATACGGGTCCGCGCGAGGAAATTTCGATGACATTGCCATTGGACAGTCGTTGGACAGCCTCGGTACGGTCTCGACCACCGGGGTCCCGGTGAGCCCGGGTTTGTGACTGTGTCGAATCAAGTGGGTTCACAGCTGTTCCTGATATTCCGGTAACAGGTTGTCGCACTGCCCGCCGGCAACGGCGGCGGCAGCCGCGGCCACCTCCTCCGGCCTGGACCGGAACCACTCCACTGTGCGGCGCAAACCGTCCTCGATATCGACTCGCGGTGACCAGCCGAGGGTCGTGAGCGCCTTGGTGATATCCGGGCGACGTCGAGTCGGGTCGTCGGTCGGCAGCGGGTGGTACTCGATGGGCGAGCGCGCGCCGGTGATCGCCAAGACCAGCTCGGCGAGTTCGGCCACGGTACGTTCATTCGGGTTGCCCAGGTTGACCGGACCCGGCTCGGACGAGTCGATCATGGCGACGATGCCGCGGATGAGATCATCGACGTAGCAGAAGCTTCGGGTTTGACTCCCGTCGCCGTAGATGGTCAGCGGGTCACCATTCAGAGCCTGCGTGATGAAGCTGGTCACCACCCTGCCATCGTGGGGACGCATCCGAGGACCGTACGTATTGAAGATCCGCATCACACCGGTATCGACGCCCAGAGTCCGTCGGTAGGCCGCGGTAATCGCCTCGGCGAACCGTTTGGCTTCGTCGTACACACTGCGTGGGCCGATCGGATTGACGTTGCCCCAGTACTCTTCACGCTGCGGATGCACCAGTGGGTCACCGTAGACCTCGCTCGTCGATGCCAACACGAAGCGAGTTCCGTGTCGGTGCGCCGCCCGCAGCGCGTTCTCCGTTCCACGACTTCCGACCGCAAGCGTCTCGAGTGGCAGCCGGTGATAGTCGGGTGGGGAGGCCGGGCTGGCCAGATGCACAACCGCGGAAACCTCGCCCTCGACGTCGAGTCCCGCGCTGACATCGGCCTCATAGAATTCGAAGGAAGGATTTGCGAGCAAATACTCGATATTGGATTTGCTGCCGGTCGACAGGTCATCCATACCTATAACCTGATCACCTCGGTCGAGAAGAAACACACACAGATGGGAGCCGATAAACCCAGCGGCACCCGTTACCAGAACACGCATCGATCACCTCAGGTACACAGGTTTTGAGTTGGCGTCACATCACCAACTCGATGCGAGAAGAATAAACACGACTACACCTCGATGTGCGACAGCCTGACCGGTTGGCTTCGATCGAAACCCGTACTATGCCCGCGCTGTCGAACCTTCAACTACCTAAGTGTATCCATCAAGCTGCACTTTTCTGGCCATCAACAGACATGGCCGCGACCCCTCTTTGTCAGCGCATGCGTCCAGTATGGCACCTGACCCCGAAATAGCAGCGATGACGCGTGGGCCACCACGCGCGCGGGTAGATGAACGAAGGTTGAAATTCATTGAGCGGCGACTCAGTCGGACTGGATAGCGCATTGCAATTACAGACCGGCCAGTTCGAACATCCCGAGACGTTAGATCGAAGCCACTCGACGACACGCCTGGTGCGCGATCGCGTCACCTGGCTGCACTATGCACAGCAAGGCGCCTTCGGATATTTCCAATTCGGATTCGGCCCCTCCGTACTCCTCTTCAGACAGGAGGCGGATTTGAGCCGTACTGTCGCCGGCCTGTACGGACCGGCGCTTGCGGTCGGCGCGGTGATCGGCGGCGCAGTGTTCCCGCACTTGACGCGGCGGTTGCCACTGGCTGTCGTATTGTCGATCGCCCTGGGCGGACTGGCCTCCAGCGTGGCAGTGTTCTGCCTGACGCCATCGGTGGTGGGCACCCTTGTCGCCGCCGCAATCGCTATGGGCTTCGGCATCCTCGTGCTGAGCGGAGTGTCCACCGGACTCTCCGACCACCACGGACCGACTTCCGCAGCAGCGATCAGCGAGGCCAACGCGGCCAGCGCGGGAATGGGGATCATCGCCCCATTGCTGATCAACGTCGCAGTGGACGCCGGGCTGAGCTGGCGTGCCGCGATGGGCCTTTCGATCGTCATCGCCTGTGTGCTCGCTACGGTAACCGCGCTGACCCACCGGCGGTCGACCGCCCAGGTCCGCGTCGTTGCCGATCGACAACATTCGGAAAGCGAAGGCTTGCCAGCGCGATACTGGCTGGCGTGGACATGCCTGCTGGCCACCGGTTCCGTCGAGGCGGGCCTGATGCTGTGGTCGCCCGAGCAACTCAGAATGCACACCGGAATGGCCGCGGACATGGCTGCCATCGGGGTGTCCGCGGTACTCGGCGGCATGCTGGTCGGCAGGCTCGCGGGAGGATGGGTAGTGGCGCGGATCCCCACCGCACCTTTGATGTTCACCGCACTGGCGATCGCGGCGGCAGGATTCGCAGTGTTCTGGTCCACGGCCGACCCGCAAATCGCGATGGCCGGCCTCATCTGCTGCGGGTTGGGCATCTCGCTGCACTTCCCGCTCGGCGTGGCCCTCACCATGAAAGCATCGAATCAGCAGCCCGAACTCGCCATGTCACGCAACTCCTACGGAATCGCATTCGGCTTCGGGGCCGCCCCCTTCCTCCTCGGCGCCCTCGCGGATCAGCTCGGGATTCGCGCGGCATTCGGATTGATACCCCTCTGCCTGTTCGTCGCAGCCCTGTCGCTCGGACAACTGAAGCACCTGGAACGACGCGACCACCGTTGAGGGGATCAGATCCGGTGACCCGCGGGCCGACGGTCGCGTCGGTTCATCGACCTGTGAAGTCAGGCGGCCCGCGCCGCAGCATGACCGCGACGGCCTCCCGGCGGTCCATGGTGGATAGGCGGCTGCCCGCACCGCCGCGGCCAGCTCCAGGCGACCTCCATACCTTGGTGCCGGCCCTCGGGCAGTAGGCGCTTGGTCATCCGCAGCACGTGCGGCGGGTTGGCGCTCACCCGGGCGGCGAGCCGGTGGGCAGCGTGTGGACGAGTGACGCCTGACGTCAGTGGTCGTAGGCGATCAGTGATCGGCTGGGCCGGGGGTTTGGTGGCGAGATTGCGCCAGATCGCGGCTGCCAGGTTGGGGATCGTTGGGCGGTTCGGCGAAAGGCCGACGTAGCTGCGTGCGCCGTGGGTTTCGAGGGAGAGCCCTCCTTCGCAGGTGTCGTAATTCGATGAGTTGGCGGATGCCGCCGTGGCGGGGTTCGGCTTTGCGGTCGGGGGGCGAAGTGCACGCCGTCGAGCGCGACTATGCGCGAAAACTGTCTGCCCCCAATCCTTTAACCCGATCGGTGATCCCGGCATGTGGATCATCGACTGCGCACCGCCCGCAATCCACAGCGAGATCAGCACTGCACCAACGCAACCGGTTAAAAGTTGTGAGCGGCGATGAGTTCCTCTTCGAGTTGGGAGTCAAGTTCGATCATCGCCGGACTATTTCAACGATCGCTTGTGCTGGTTGTCAATGGTCAGGACTTGGCGGGAGAGAGGTCACGACCATCGCCCGGTCCATGGGCCCCCGCGACCGCGGGAGCTGCGGCATGAGCACCTCGAGTATCGAGTGGACCGAGGTGACCTGGAATATGCCGAGTGCCGGAACCCCATAACGGGCAGCGTCGAAAGACTCGGGTCCTGGGGGACGGTAGCAGACGCCGTCCAGCTCACGACCATCGACAAGCTGACGCCCCGTCTCCTGGAACTAGGCGGACGGGGCGAGCATCTGCCTGTTACTCCACGCGTGATCCGGGATCGGCCCAGGGCCGTTTCCATGGCCGTTTCAATGATCGGATCCCTCCGATATCGTCGATCGGCGGGCTCTCGGGGGAACGAAAAACAGTCACCGTCGCCGAGCAGGGCGCGGCCGCCCGAGGCCTCTTCTTGCCACGACGCGGCGCGGCCGCAGAGCTGTTCATCCCAGCGGACCTGGAAGCACGTCCGCCCGGCGGGCCAAACCACACTGAATTCTGTATACCGACTACAGTTGACTATTGTAACTACCACCGAGTGGTGCAGCGTCCGCTCACGCAGTGAAGATCCCGCAGGCCCGATCAGAGAGATGAGGATGAAGGAACTCGACCTTCCCGACGTGGCGAGGCTGGGACAGCGCCGTACCACGTCCGATGACGTCGCGGATGCCCTGCGTGAGGCGATACTTCAGGGCCGCTTCGAGGACGGGCAGGAGCTGAACCAGGTCGCCATCGCCAAGCACTACGGAATTTCACGGGTGCCGCTGCGCGAGGCGCTGCGCCAACTCCAGGCGGAGGGCTTGGTCAGCGCGCGCGCCCATCAGCGGACCGTCGTGGTCGGCCTGACCGTCGACCGGGCGTTGGAGATGATCGACATCCGGATCATGTTGGAGTGCTACCTGCTCGAGCGCGCATTGCCGCACATCACCGCCGAGCGAATCGCCGAGCTGCGAACCATCTGCGACGAGATGGACCACGTTACCGACCATTTCGAGTGGCTGCGGCGCAACCGGGAGTTCCACGACAAGCTGTACGCCCCCTCCGAGGCAAGTTTCGCGCTGGAGATGTCCAACCAGCTTTCCAGTCGTATCGGGCGTTACCTATACATGTGGAGCGGCTCAGGTGTCGAGCGGTCGACCGAAGCCGGAAACGAGCACCGGCGCATACTCGACGCCGTTGCTCAACGCGACGCACGACGCGCAAAACTCGAGCTGGAATTCCATCTCATGCGCACCCGCGAAAACATCATCAAGCTTTTCGAGACCGAAGGCGGAAGCACCTCGGTCACCGCCTGACCGCACGGTAGAGCCGTCCGCGCGCAAGGCCGGCTGGCCACCCGCCACTACGCGATCCGACACGGTCCGACACGACCGTCCGAACCTCACCGCCCCGGTCGACCTCACCGCCCCCGGTCGCCGAACGTGGCAAATCTTCGACGCCCAGCTCGCAGCGGTAGCAGCCGGCAACGCTCGACCGAGACGTGGCGAGGCCGAGCCCAGCGAAGCCTGCGGTCGCACGCGGCCGGCCCACTCCCGACCGGATCGGTAGAAGCGCGGTCAGCTGCGGACCAGCGGTCCCGCTCCACACGGGCCCGGTCCGACTCAGCCAGCGGGACCAGGAGCAGGCAATTCCCGTACCAACCACGTCCGTCACACCGGCGCGCCCCGCTCTGACATGCCGTCGCAATAGTGTATTCATCTGAGAGCGTCACGATCGCCCCTCCGCGGCAAGCACCTCACCATCCACCGATCACCAGGGAAAACCGCATCCCCGGAAAAGAAGGTCTTGACTGAATTTGCAAAGTGGATACAGTATGCACAGCTAAGGCTGCTTCATACAGCCAGAGGAGGCCACATGGCAACGAAGTCCACGTCCTCGCCGATCGCGCAGTCACCGACCGCAGAACTCAACGGCAACGTCGCGAGCGGCGTTATGTCCTATTTGGGCTTCACGGTCCTGCTTCTGCAGGTGGGCATCGTGCCGCAGTTACCCGCAATCGGCCGGCAGCTCCACCTGTCGGTAGGTGACGTGTCCTGGGTACTCACCGCAGAACTTCTGGCGGGCGCTGTCGCGCTGGCGGTGTTCAGCCGTCTTGCCGATCTGTTCGGCAAACGGCGCATCATGGCCGTATGCCTCGCGGTGGCGCTCGCCGGAGCGCTTCTGGGAGCGGTGACAAAGGACGTCACCGTTCTCTTGATCGCACGGGCGCTCATGGGCGCCCAGGCGCCGATGCTGGCTTTGCCGGAGGCGCTGGCGAGTGACACGATGCGGCCCGACAAGGCACGGTTCACCATAACCACGATCCATGCGGGAAACTCCGTCGGGGTCGCCGGCGGGCTCCTCCTCGGTGCGCTCGTCGGTGCGGGTGGGCGGGACTACCACCTCTACTTCTGGGTGGCAGTCGCGACGTTGGCACTCGGTCTGCTCGCCTTGCTGATGGTTCGCGAGTCACCGTACCGAGCGACCGGACGAATCGACGTGTCCGGCGCAGTGCTACTCGCCATCGGGTTGGTCGGAGTCCTGCTGGGCACGAGCAAGGGACCCACCTGGGGCTGGGCGTCCCCGCAAGTCTTGCTGCTGATCATCGGTGGCCTGGGAGTCCTCGTAGTGTGGGTAACGGTCCAGCATCGCGTCGCGAGTCCGCTCGTGGATCTGGCGTTGCTGCGGCGCACCGCGACCCGGACTCCCATCATCGTCGTGTTCCTGATCGCGTTCGGCATCTACGGCGCGATTTCGGCGGTGGCTCGTTTCTCGCAGACCAATCCGGCCGTCGCCGGGTACGGCTTCGGGTACACGCCGACGGACGGCTGGTTGTTCGCTGTCCCGGTGGCGATCGGCGGTTTGGCCGCGGCAGCGCTGTTGCAACCGCTGGGCAAACGCATCGGGTTCGCAGGAGCTGCCGCGGTCAGCGTTGTCTGTTGCACTATCGCCTATTTCACGTTGGCGATCGCGCACAGCACCTTCGAGCCGATGATGCTGAGCCTCGCGATCTACGCACTCGGCAATACGATGGGTCTGGCCGCATCCCAGGTCATTGTCGCCAGGTCCGTGCCGCCGTCTCAGTCCGGCGTCGCGCTCGGACTCACCGCGATCGTTTACGCGGTGGGCAACTCCCTCGGGACGACCGCCGTCGGAGTGTTCTTCGCGTCGAATACGGCGGCGGGCGGCACGTTCCCCGCTCCGAGCGCCTACACGTTGTCCTTTGTGGTGTGCGGGGCATGCACGCTCGTCGCCACATTGTTCGCGTGGCAGGCACACCGCACAGGGACCGACGCTGCCGCGCCCTCGCCGGTAAAGCAGTAGTTCCGGCTCGAACCGGCACGACGCGACGAGCGAAGCAACCGTGATCCGGGCACGAGTACGGATACCGCGAGCGTGACGAGCACCGGCAATCGGCACCTTCGGAGGCGTGGCCTCTGAAGGTGCCGTCGCGCGTGCTGGAAGAGACTGCATCGGCCCCGCTCTGCCGGCACTGCAGCCGCGGAGTGCGGCACTCGAGTCGTTCGAGCAAGAACCAGCCACATCCTGCCGCTCTGGACATCCAGGACCTCCAGGCCTGAACACCCCCAACGTTATGGAGAACCGATGACATCCATGCCGGATCTGCCACTGCTGCACGCCCTGCGCACCACACCGTCACGGCGCTATCTGTCCGATCGTCCTATCCCGACCGACGTGCTCTGGGACATCCTCGACACGGCGACCAGGGGACCGTCGGGCGGGAATCGGCAGGCCTGGGGTTGGGTGGTGGTCACCGACCCGGAGATCAAGCGGGCGGTCGCCGACTGGTACCGGGATCACTGGCAACGAACGTACGAGCCGCGGCGCGACGAACTGTCCCGGGCCAGTTCGTCGAGTCAGGGGTTCGGCGCCGCGTCGTTCCGTGCGATCGAGTACCTCGCCGGACACATCGCCGAAGCCCCCGTCTGGGTGATTCCGGCGCTGCCCGATGCGGCGGCGTCCACGAACCCTCGCCTCGGCGCTTCGATCTACGGTGCTGTGCAGCAACTCGTTCTCGCTGCGCGCGCGTACGGGATCGGAAGTGTGCTCACGACGTTCTACGTCGACCGTGAGCCCGAACTGCGGACCCTGCTGGGTCTGCCGGATCACGCCGTAACGATGGCCCTGCTCCCGCTGGGATATCCGTTGCGCGGACGCTGGGCAGAGCCGCGGCGGTTGCCCGTCGAACAGGTCGTCCACTGGAACCGTTGGGGCCGGCAGCGAGAGCGGGCCGTGCCATCACGTGACGAGTAGTCGCCCGCGGCTCAGGGTGACCGTCCCGCCGTGCTCGTGATCGACGTGGTCCATGCGTTCACCAGGGACAAGGGCGAACTTCAGCGGAGGCCACCGCCGCCTTTCCGACCGCGAGCGACCCAGTGCGTGGGCCGCCATGCCGTATCTGAAGGCGGTGACCTGGCCGAGCGCAACAACTAGCCGGTCGTCTACCCGACGGCTTTACCCGGAGCGCGGGCGGCTGTGGTGCCATTTGCGGAGGGTGCGCCAGCCCTCAGCTGTGGCCGAGTACACGCTGCGGCAGGTCGTCGCCACCTCGCACCCGGCGCAGACCACGCACACCGAGCCCACCGTCGGACTCGATTACGGTACCGGTCATGACCGGCGCCTGCGTGCGTGAGGCAACCAGTACGTACGCCGCACCGTGGTCCTCGGGTTCGGCGAATGTCTTCAGCGGCATCGTCGCCTCGATCGCGGCCACGCGCGCCGCGTCGTCCGCGCCACCCGGGGCCTGCGGGCCAGCGGAGGCGGCGCCGAAGGCGGCGGGACTGGTGATGTTGGTCCGCGTCGCGCCCGGCGCGACGGCGTTGACGCGGATATGTGGCGCGAACTCGTGGGCCAGCTGGCGCATCGCACCCAACGCGGCATGTTTGCTCGCGATGTACATGACGCCTCCGCCATCCGGATAGAAGGATGAATTCGAGAGCGTAATCACGAATGTGCCTTTGGTCGTGAGCAACGCCGGAAGCGCCGCTTTCGCCCCGTGGATGATGCCTTTCACGTTCACCTCGAAGATCTGCGTGAAGGCAGCGTCGATATTCTGTGCCGGGAGGTCGGCGAGTTCGGTGAACTTGTCCCCCATTCCCGCATTCGCCACGAATATGTCGAGCTTCCCGAACGTGGTGACCGCCTTGGCCACAACGGCCTCGTTCTGCGCATAGTCGCGCACGTCGGCGACTATCGTCGTCACCGCGTCGCCCAATTCCGCCTGGACTTCGGCCAACCGTTGCGCGCTCAGATCCGCGACGACGACACGACAACCTTCTTCGACGTAGCGCCGGACTATCGCACGGCCGATACCCGAGCCGCCACCGGTCACGATCGCGACGTCACCGTCGAGCCATCCCATCGCACTCTCTCCTCTGCCGATCGTCAGCGCGGGTGAACGCGCTCAGCTTTCTATGGGTTGGAGGGCGACGCCTCCTTTGACGAGCTTCATCCTGATCGAAACGAGTGGCCGGGGCATTCCGTAGGCCACTCCCCCGACCAGCAGATCGCCGGCATAGGCTGCCGCACAGAAGGTTTCTTCCGCCGCGGAGCCGGCAACGATCTCGAAGCGGTCGGCGAGGCGCGGGACGCCCACGCTCTGTAGCCGGATGCCGAAGTGGTCGGACCAGAAGCTGGGTACCGATCCGAAGGGTGCGGCATCCCGCCCGGCCAGGAGCGCTTTCGCCGCGGCGACACCCTGTTCGACCGCGTTGCTCCAGTGTTCCACCCGCATGCGCAGACCACCGAAGGTCGCGTTGGGCCACGTGACGATGTCACCCGCGGCGACGACGTCGTCGAGGCCGACCACACGCAGAGCCTCATCACACGCGACTCCGTCGCCGATATCGATACCGGAGCTCGCCAGCCAGGCGACGTTCGGCACGGAACCGACCGCGACGACCACGTGATCGGCGTCGATGACAGTGCCGCCGGAGAGGGTGACCCGGTAACCGGTTGCCGTCGGATCGACCTCCGCCACCGTCTGTCCGACGTGCAGGCTCACCCCTGCGTCGGTGAGGAGACGGGTGGCGTTCGCGCTGGCGAGCGGGCCGGCCGGAGCGACCGGAGGGTCGATGCCGACCACCGTCACCTCGACGTCGCGCGAACGTGCCGACGAGGCCACCTCGATGCCGACGAATCCGCACCCGATGATCAGCAGCCGAGTACCCGGCCGCAGCGCCTCCCGCAGACGCAGCGCGTCCGCGAGTTTGCGCACGTAGTGCACGTTGGCCGCGCGCGCGTCGAAGGTCGACAGCGTCCGTGTGCCGCTGCCGGTCGCGAGGATCAGGCCGTCATAGGAAACCTCCGCGCCGTCGCCGGTGACGACGATTTTTTTCGCCGGGTCGAGCGCGACCGCCGGCGAGCCGAGCTTCCATACCGCGTCGAGTTCCTCGGTGCCGGCGAGCCGGATCTCAGCCGGTCCCTGCTCACCGCGAACCACCTCCTTCGACAGAGGTGGTCGGTCGTAGGGCATCTCCGGCTCGTCACCGATCACGGTGACGGTGCCGGGAAAGCCTTCGTTGCGCAGGGTGGTGGCGGCGCGGAGGCCCGCGAGCGAGGCGCCCACGACGACAATGTTGCCGAACTCGCTCACGCGGCACCGCCCACATGCCATGCGGCGATCTCGTCTGGAGTCGACAACCGGACATCGTCGTGACCGGCCACATGCTCCAGTGCCTCGGCGGCGTAACACACCCGGAACGGCCTACCGGACAGGGACGGGTGCGGCCCGAAACCCGGCACACGTCGGAAACCGGCGGTGAACCAGGCGGGGCCGGGCTCGCCGTACTCGTAGTGCTCGCTGTTCACCGCGATCCGCTGGCCATAGGGCAGCTGCCGCGGGGGCCGGTCGGCTATCGCCGAATAGGAGTGGAACGGGTCGCTCATCAGACGTCGTCTCCTGTGGTCGGACTGTCGTGCGGGTTCGAGTCGGCTCACGACAGCAGCCGCGCGAACGACGCCTCGGAATCGCCGAGGCGCGTGTGCGCCACCGTGGCCTCGAGGAAGGCATCGATGACCGAGAGGTCCGCTTGATCGAACATGGGACTGACACACCTTTCTCGTCGATGTGGGGCAGTTGGGGGCTGGTGACGTCGCCCTGCGGCGGCTTACGCGAGAAAAGAATCCGGAGGAAGCGGACCCCAGGTGTTGAGCGTCTTCGTCATACGGTCGCCGGGCTCCCACGCGATGGGCGGCGCGGACGAGTCGGTGATGTGCACCATGTCCGCGAACAGTTCGATTCGAAGGCCGGACGACGGGTCGCGCACGTAGACGAACAGACTCCGGCCCGGCCGATGGCGACCGGGACCGTACTCGATCTTGAATCCCCGGCTGTCGAGGTGATCGAGGATCGGCTGATAGGCGTGCCAGCCTCCGATATCGAGACCGAGGTGATGCACGGTGCCCGGTGCGCCCGGGCGCAGCGCCACATTGTGGTGCTCGGTGTCGGTCCGCATCCAGAACAGCGCGTCACCGATGTACTCGGACAGACGAAGTCCCAGCACGTCGGTGAAGAAGGACGCCGTCGCGGCGGGGTCAGGTGTCTTGAGGTTCACGTGCCCCATACGGCGTGGGCGCAGTACCGACGCACTCGGTGCCGCGACGCGCAGCGCCGACGCCAGCTCGAGCGTGACCGTCAGATCGGCGGTGGGGTCGGTCACCTCGACCGCCGTGTCGGACACCCGCTCGGCGTCGAGCAACGTCTGCAACTCTGCCAAGTCGGCGCCGTCGGGGAGCGCGAACACCAGGCGGTGAACACTGGATTCCGCACCGTGACGCAGCTCGATCGCGCCCTGGCCGCGCCCGCTCTCGTATTCGCCGTCGCACACGGCCAGCAGACGTCCGTCCGTCTCGCGAACGTCCAGCAGGAGTCCCTCGCTGAGGAATTCGGCTGTCGCTTCGGGGTCCGGCACCGTGAGGACCATGCGTTCGACCGTCCCCGGCGCCCGGTCCAACCTACGCGTCGATGGCGATGTACTGGAGGTCGAGGTAGTCATTGATTCCTTCCCTTCCGCCTTCGCGTCCGAGTCCGGACTGTTTGATTCCGCCGAACGGCGCCGCGGCGTTGGACACCAGCGCCCGGTTGAGACCGACCATGCCGAAGTCGAGCCGTTCGGCTGTCCGGAGTGCACGCTCGACATCGCCGGAGTACAGATAGGCGACCAGACCGTACTCGGTGGCGTTCGCGAGCCGGACTGCCTCCTCCAGGTCGTCGAACACGGTCACTCCGGCGACAGGGCCGAAGATCTCGTCGCCGAACATCCGGGCGTCGGCCGGTACCGCGGTGAGCACCGTCGGCTCGAAGAACGTTCCCGGTCCGTCGATCGGCCGGCCACCGGTGCGGATCTCGGCGCCGCGCGCGACCGCGTCGGCGACCAGCCCACCCAGCTTCTCCCGGGCAGTTTCGTCGATGACCGGCCCGACCTCGGTACCCTCGCGCAGACCGTGCCCCACGGTCAAGGCCGCCATCCGCTGGGCGAGCATCGAACTGAACTCCTCGGCGACGGACCGATGCACGAGGAAGCGGTTGGCAGCGGTGCACGCCTCACCCATATTGCGCATCTTGGCGACCATCGCCCCGTCGACTGCGCGCGCGAGGTCCGCGTCGACGTCGACGATGAACGGCGCGTTCCCGCCGAGCTCCATCGACGGACGAATCACGTTCGGCCCGCACTGCGAGATCAGTACCCGACCGACCGCGGTCGAGCCGGTGAACGACACTTTGCGGATACGCCCGTCGGCCAGCAGGGCGCCGCAGACGCCGGGGGCGTCGAGCGTGTTCACCACATTGAGCACGCCCTTGGGCAGGCCCACCTCGAGCAGGGTCTGCGCGAACTTGATCGTGGTCAGCGGCGTCTGCGGAGCGGGCTTGATGATGGCCGTACACCCGGCGGCCAACGCGGCGGCGACCTTCCGCGTGGCCATGGCCAGCGGGAAGTTCCACGGCGTGATCAGCAGGCACGGTCCGACCGGCCGGCGGGAGACGAGCAGCCGCGAGCCACCGTCGGGCGAGCGCCGGTACTCGCTGTCGGGGCGGACGGCCTCCTCGGCGTACCAGCGCAGAAACTCCGCGCCGTAGTCGACCTCGGCCCGCGCCTCGGCCAGCGGTTTGCCCATCTCGGCGGAGATGAGCCGCGCGTATTCCTCGCGCTGTGCGGTCACGGCCTCGAACGCGCGGCGCAGGATCTCCGCGCGTTCGCGCAGCGGCACCCGCGCCCAGCCCGGGGCAGCCGCGTCGATCGAGTCGAGTGCGGCGAGCCCGTGGGCCACCTCCGCGTCGGCGACCCGGGCGATCAATTCGCCCGTCGCGGGATCGAGCACGTCGAACGTAGCCTCGGTGGTGATCCATGCACCGTCGATCAGCAGCCCGCTCGCCACGCCGACCGCCGCGTCCGCGGCTTCTGTAGCAGTAGTCACTTCGTCTCCATCAGTTGCGGCGCGCCGCGCTCTTCAGTTCGGTGATATCGCCGATCTCACGGCCGAGTCCGTGCTCGACAGCACTGTCGATCAGCACCGCCGCCAGAGCGAGGTCCTGCAGCGCCGTACCCACGGACTTGAACACCAGCAGATCTCGGGAACCCTCGGCCGGGACGCGGTACTGCGACCATTCGGCCATCGAGACCAGCGAGGTCCGGTCGATGGCCCCGGCCGAGATGGCGGAGGCGACATCACCGGACTCCGCGAGGACCGAGGCGACGTCGTCGACCAGCACGGCTCGCGAACGCGCGAATGTGGTGTCATCGAGTTCGCGTAGGTCGGGCCGGGTAGATCCGATCGACAGGACGACCGCGCCGGGGGCGAAGGTGGCGCCATCGACGACCGGCTCCGTGGACTTGGTGCACAGCACCGTCATCGGTGAGCCGCTCGTCACCTCCGCGACATCCGCTGCCGGTTCGATATCCAGGCCGAGCGCGTCGCCGAGGCGCTGCGCGAACTCTCGGCGCTTGGATTCCGACCTGCTGTACACACGGACCTTCTCCAGCGGCAGCATATGCGCGAACGCCCGGAGATGGCCTTCTGCCTCGAAGCCGGAACCGATCAGGCCGAGGACATTCGAGCCCTGTGGGCACAGCAGTTTCCCAGCCAGCGCTGTCGTCGCGGCCGTCCGCAGCCGGGTGATCTCGGCAGCGTCGAGTGTCGCCAGCAACTCGCCGGTCTGCTGCCGATACACCAGCAACAGGTAGCGATTGCCGACCCCCTTGGCGAGGGTCATGATCTTCGCGCCCATATGGTCACCCAATGCGGCGGGCATCACCCTGAGGAAGCCGGTCGGGACATTGACGTCGATACGGGTCGGTAGGGCGAACTGCCCCTCCAGGGCCAGTTCGGCGGCGCGGAACGCAATCGTCTCGTCGCAGAGCTGCCTGATCGCGGCGCTGTCGAGGTGCAGAGTCATCGAACCCGACCCGCGTAGAACTCCGCGTCGTCGGCGGGGAGTTCGAAGCCGGAAGCGGCCAGGCCCGCCCGCAACGACTTCATCTGCCCGGGGGCCAGCCTCATCTGGGGCATCCGCAGCAAACCGCCGTTGAACCCGTTCAACCAGCCGAGGTACTTCCATCCCTGACGATGGATGAGGTTCGCACCGGCGAAGGACGCATGGAACGCCGCTTTGGCCTCGCGGGCGGCGTTGTAGCTCCAGAAGATCTCCATCGCCTCATCGAATCGGCCGGCGTTGAGCGCGGCCATCATCTTCGGGACACGATCCCCGAACGACTCGTAGGCACTAGTGCCCCACCAGCGGGTTCCGAACAGGCGTGCCTGTGCGGGAGCCTGCTGCTCCATCGGGTTCTCGACGATGACGTGGTCGCCGCACTTGTCGACGACCTCGGCGAGGGCGGAGAACAGCGCTGAACCGCCACCCTCGTATTTGAGCGCCGCGGCCGTGTCGATCTTGACCATCTCTTCGAGCGCTTCGATCGGAAACCCGGTCGGCGACAGCGGCTTGAATCCCCAGGCCGAGGACGCGAAGAGGATCATCGCCAACCCGGTGCGGTCGGTGACATAGCGCGTGTGCTCGACGATCTCGGCCGCGCTCGTCGGGCGGAAACTCTGCGGGTAGGACAGCAAGCCCGCCTCGGCACCGAGGTCCTCGGACAGCTTCGCCACCTCGATCGACTGCTCGACCGTATCGAAGCTGAGATGGGAAACGATCTTGAAGCCATCCGGCGCCGCTTCGGCCGCGACCTCGAGGAACCGCTTGTACTCGTCGAACGTGGTACCGCTTTCGGCACCGACCAGCGTGCCCCAGAAACCGAGTTCGGCCGCATGGGCGATATCGTGCCGGATCCCCGCCTCGTTCAGCGAGGAGAAATCCTCTGTGAAAGACGGGAGGGTGACGCTGCAGCCACCGGTCCATTCGTTCTTCGCACGTTCCTTGATTTCACTGCGGCGGTACGGAAGCGCCATGATCAGTTGCCTTTCGTGGTCGAACGCGCGATCGAGGCGAGTTCGGGTTCGAACGGGTCGTGTTACTTCGAACTCGCGCCGGCAGGCGGGTCACCCACCATCCGGCCTCGTGTGGAGGTCGGCGTGGCGCCCGCGGGCCGGCAGGGTCGGCGCAGATACTGCGGCCGACGCCCCGATTCGCGCTGGGGACGTTTCCCGAAGCGCTGAGTGGCCTTCTTCGTGCCTGGCTTCGAACGCGTACAGCCGGTCGGCGATGCGTCGGTTCGACACGGCCCGATCGACGTAGTCGCCGGACTCACCGCGTCTCCTCGTTCCAGGTGAGCCACCCAATAGTGCGCACTGTCTACTGTATACACCTATCGGCGTGCGCGCAAGCGCGATATCGTCCGGCCGGCGAACATCGTCGCGCTCAGTGCTCGAGACGTATCGCGTTCATCGGGCATACCGGAATCGCCGCCCGGACGGCCTCCTGCTCGGCTTCGGTCTCGGCTTCGGCCCGGAGCAGCACTGCCTGCCCCGCGTCGTCCAAGTCGAAGAAGGCGGGGGCAGCCACCACACAATTCCCGTAGCCCTGGCACACGCCGAGGTCGATGACAACGTTCATCAGAGGAACACTCCTAGGTTTTTCGTACTCATCGACGATTGGTCGATGATGATGCGTCGCTTGGCGATGAGCCAAGAATCCCCCGCGCGCCGGAGCACGTCTTGCCGCTCCCCCACGATCAGGTCGAAGGCGCCCATATCACCGCGGCTGCGATAGAGCAGGAAATTCGTGCGCACCGCTAGGGCGCCGTCCTCGTCACCCGGTCGCACACGAACATTCGTGATCAGTCGACGCGTATGCGACGGCGGATCCTCTGCCCACGCCACATCTGTGCGAAGACGCTTGGCCCGAAGTTCGAGCGACGCCTTGTTGTCGTCGAAATGACCCAGCTCATCGATGATGTCCGGCGCCGGCGATTTGCGTGTGACACGGATCGGCGCGGTGTATTCGATCTCGGGGGCAAAGAGATCGACCCATTCCTCCCAGCGGCGGTCATCGAGCAGTTCGGCTTCGTGGTAGTAGAAGTCCTGAATCTCGATCCGCGTGGCAAGGTCGATCGCGCCGATGGGCACAGCGGTCACCGCTTCTCCTCCACAATCCGGTCACGCCACACCTTGTAATAGGTGCGAGCCGCTGCCTCACTGAATTTTCCGTCGTAGACGTCACCGGGTCCGGGGAACTCGTCTTTCGCCAGCGTCGGGATATCGAGCCCCATGCCGTAGTGGAGAACGAAATCCTCGTCCCGATAGAGGGCGCTGTCGGACACTCGTGTCTGCATCTCCCAGTTCTCGGTGTCGTCCTGGTCGAACATGCCCGATGAACTGAAGGTCTGCGTGTACATGCGCTTACCGAGTTTCTTCCACCAGTCGGGTGCGTTCTTCTCGACGAAATGCCACGACCACACCTGCGTCTTGTTCGGGCCGGCCGGCTGCCACACCCGCAGCATGGCCCCCGACACTCGCTGCCCATCGACCTCGATGAAGTTCGGAATGAGGAAGGTGAAGTTGGGAAATACATTGCCGTGGAGGTTCTTCAGCCGCGACAACGTATTCAGCTGATCGTCGTCGAGGTTCGAGGCGTACTCCGCGGCAAGTTCGGCGGGGAAATAGCTTTGGCCGTCTCGATGAACGCCGACGCCCAGACCATGACCGCCGCCGACGTCGACGTGGTAGCCGTCGCGGCCGAAGTCCGCGCCCTTGACCATGCCCAGACGCTGGAGAAAGGAGTGCGCGGTGGCGGTGTGATAGGCATCGGAGGCGAAATTCTCCGCGGGCAGCCGCCAGTTCGTCGGGATGATCCATCGCTCCGGGTAGCCGACGACCTCCATCTCCGCGCGCCCCACGATCAGATCGAGGTACCACTTCGCGTCGCCGAGGAACTCGTCGAGTGACGAACCCTCTTTCGACCAGGTGGCGAAGATCAGGCCTTTGTATGTTTCACAGCGCGCCTCGACGAGGTGGAGCGCGGCACGGTCCAGGCCCTCGGGATAAGCCACCTTCTCGAATGGCGCACCCATGAACGTGCCGAGGAAATCGCCCTTGGATCCGTAGGTGAAACCGTGATACGGGCAGCGCCAGTTGTTGACCTCACCAAAGTCCTCGCAGGCCAGCCGCATCCCGCGGTGGCGGCACGCGTTGAGGAAGACGCGGACGACAGCATCATCACCCCGTCCCACTATCACCGACTCCTCGCCCATCGTGCGGGTCACGAACGAGCCGGCGCGCGGAACCTCGGAGACATGACCGACGAACAGCCAGGTACGCCCGAAGATGCGCTCGATCTCGAGCTCGTACACAGCGGGATCGGTATAGGTGAACATCGGGATTCGACCTTGCTCCGGCAGCACCGTCTCGCGAATACGGTCCTCGAGCTCAAGTCGACCCTGAACATCATAGCGACTCATGTAGACAGAATACATTTGCATTTTCAGAAAGATAGAGGGCAGGCCACAACCTTTACCCCCACAATGCACCGTACCCCTCCCGGAGCGACCACCCCCTGCCAGCACACACTCGTCGGACAACCCGCGCAAGCTGCGACAAGGACGCTCTACTACGCGAGGCCGACCCGTCCGGCGCGACGAGATCATCGATGGGCCGACTGCTGCGCCGAGAGCCACCGCGATGGTTCCCCGATGGTGGGCTCCCGCGCCGGCGGCCGCGGCCGCCGGCTTCGCCACGGCCCGATCCCCGAAGGTGCCCGCTTCGACCCAGGTCAGCGACGACTCGACGAGTCACGCCGGCCACGGTGTGTTCAAACGGCGAAACCCGTGTTAACCTTCCCCGGAAATGTATTCAGTCGCCACTTCGGCACGGAGGGAGCCTCTCCGTAGCCCGGCACGCGATCGCCGCCGTAGCCTGCCGCGGTCGGAAGACCGGAACCGGCGGAGAGCACCTCGACCGCACATTTCATAGATATCTGCTGTACCGAGGTAGAGAGCTGATCATGCGCCTTGCCATACCGGATCTTGTGTCCAACTCGTATTTCCCCGCCATCGCCGCGGTCGAACTGGGTTACCTGCGCGACGAAGGCCTAGACGTGGAACTCGAACTGATGTTTCCGGTCACGGACGCCGCAATTGCCCTGCGGGACGGGGAAATCGATTTCCTCGCCGGCTGCGCGCATGCGCCCTTCTACGCCGATCCCACCTACGGCGACGCGCGACTGCTCGCCTCGCTGGCGCGGAACATGTACTGGTTCCTGGTCGTCCGCCCAGACCTCGACATAACCCGCCGCACGCTCGGCAACCTGCGCGATATCCGGATCGGCGCCGCGCCCGGACCCGACCTCGGTCTGCGGCGCCTGCTGGAAACCGAAGGTGTCGACTTGGCCGACGTCACCATCGCGCCGGTACCCGGAACCGCGGGCAACGTCTCGTTCGGCGTCACCGCGGCCCAGGCACTGCGGGACGGGAAGATCGATGCCTTCTGGGCCAACGGCATGGGCGCCGAGGTCGCAGTGCGCACCGGCGCCGGAAAAATGATCGTGGACGCCCGACGAGATGGCGCAGACGCGGCACTGTTCACCTTTCCCGCGCTCATGACATCCGGCCGGATGATCCGCGAGCAGCCCGACGCGACCGCCGCGGCCGTCCGCGGGATCATGCGCGCGCAGCGTGAACTGCGCCGCGATACCTCGCTGGCGACGAAGGTCGGCTCGGCCCTGTTCCCGGCGATGGAGGCCGGACTGATCGCCGGCCTGATCGAGCGTGACCTCGACTACTACGGCCCGGCGATCTCCGAGAAGGCCGCCGAAGGACTCGCCGCGTTCGCGAAGGCCGGTGGGCTCACCGACCGCGAACTGGCCTACACCGACATGGTCGAGTCCTCCGTGCGCGGGCTGTGGGAGTCCCGGTGAAGATCGCACTCGTCCAGATCGCCAGCCCCGCAGCCGAACCAGTGGCCGAGCGCCGGGACCGCGTCGACGACCTGGTGCGCTCGGCCGGGGACGCGGATCTGATCGTCCTGCCGGAACTGTGGGCCGCCGGATACTTCGCGTTCGACGACTACGACCGTGAGGCCGAGCCGACGACGGGACCGACCGTGTCACGGCTGGCCGAACTCGCCCGCGAGACCGGGTCGTACGTGCACGTCGGCAGTTACGTCGAACGGCTCGCCTCCGGCGCACTGCGCAACACCGCGGCGCTGCTCGATCCGCGAGGCACCGTCGTGCACAGTTACAGCAAGATCCACGTCTTCGGCTACCAGTCGAAGGAAGCCCAGCTACTGGTCCCAGGAGAGTCGGTCACCGCGACGCGCACGCCGTTCGGCGCCGTCGCCGGCACCACCTGCTACGACCTGCGCTTCCCGGAACTGTGGCGGTGCCTCGTCGACGCCGGCGCACAGGTGGTCATCGTCCCCGCCGCCTGGCCTGCCGCGCGCCTGGCGCACTGGCAGCTGTTCACGTCGGCGCGCGCGGTCGAGGAACAAGTGCTGTTGATCGCGTGCAACGCCACCGGCACCCAGGCCGGCGTCGAACTCGCTGGGCACAGCCGGGTCGTCGACCCGTGGGGCACCGTGCTCGCCGAGGCGGGAACACATGAGGGCATCACGTGGTGCGAGGCCGATCCCGGCGTGGTGCCCGCGGTACGTGATGAGTTCCCGGTCCTCGGCGACCGGCTGCCGTCCTATAGCGGCCTGATCCAAACACAAGAGGTGTGAACACAATGCTGTCATTCACTGTCCACGACACCGGCGAAACGATCGAAGTCGGCGATTTCGACCTCGTCGTCGCCGGCTACACCGGCCGCGACGAGAAATCGGTGCGTGCGCACATCGAGGAGCTCGCCGCCATCGGTGTGGCGCCGCCGGATTCGGTGCCCGCCTTCTACGAACTCGCCCCGAGCCTCGCCACCCAGGCGCCGGCGATCTCCGTGTCCGGCCCGAACACCTCCGGTGAGGTGGAACCCGTGCTCGTGCGCGCGGGCGGTCGCCTGTTCCTCACCGTCGGCTCCGACCACACCGACCGCGACATCGAACGCGACAGCGTGCTCGAGTCCAAGGCTGCGTGCCCGAAGCCGCTCGGCACCACGGTCATACCGATCGCGGATCTCGATTTCGACGCGCTCACCGCGGAGTCCACCGTGGACGACAAGCAGTACCAGCACGGCCCGCTGACCGCGCTGCGAGTCACGACCGACGTGCTGGCCCTGTATCCGGGGAAAGCCGACCGCGACCTGATCCTGTTCGGCGGCACACTCCCCCTGCTGGGTGGCGAGTTCATCGTCGGCACCGCCTGGACCATCTCACTCACCGTGCCGGGCGGGGCCACCCTCGCCCACGCCTATTCCCTGGTCTGAAAGGACAAACCATGCCCAAGCCGGAATTCGAGTTCTTCCCGGCGACCGACGTTCCGTTCACCGCCTGCGAAGGCAAGGCCGACGGTCTCACCGAACGCATTCTCGCCGCCGACGGCGACACCGGCGTGGCCACCCGCATCCTGCACTTCGACCCGGGCACGGACACGACCCCGAATGGCGTCCAGGTACACGACTTCTGGGAGGAGGTCTACATCCTGGAAGGCTCCTTCACCGATACCCGGCTGGGACGAACCTTCACAGCGGGTGATTACGCCTGCCGCCCACCGGGGATGGAACACGGCCCGTGGACCAGTGCGGAAGGCTGCACAACTTTCGAGGTCCGGTACCGGCTGTAAGCGATCGGTCTGGATACGAGCCGGGTCGGGCGACTCTGTTGCTGTGGCAACGTGTTCCGATTGACGCCATACCCCGACCGAGCACCTCCAGGCCCAGGTCACGACCGGCGGTGGCCGGTCACCGAATCGGCGAGGCTCGAACCGACCCGATGCGGGGCAATGCTCAAATCGGCGGCTCAAATCGGCGCTCCGTCGATCCAGCCGGATTCGATGGTGCGCTGACGTTCACCGATCGGCTGCGCGATGGGTAGGGCACCGGTGACGCCCATCGAAACGGGTGCCCAGCACCCGGATGGTCAGTACTGCCGGGGCGCCTGGCGTTCCCGCAGAACAGCACCGCCCTCGTCCTCGATGGCGACGCGGTCGGGCGGTACACCCCCACGAAACCAGGACCAGCGAATCCAGGTGACTCCATCCGCCGCTGGTGCACCTCGACCGCGACGTCACACCGGCGAACGCTTCTCGTGCTAGAAGTCGGTCCAGGCGGATGCTCTGTCGTCGATGACAGTTCCGCGCATGAGCCACGTCGGGCCTTCGGCGTAGACGCTGGCTTCGGCGAAGAACGCACTGAAGTAGGGACCGTTGGCGTGTGTGCGGAAGGCATCGATGTCGACGTAGACCTCGTTGAGGTAGAAGACGTTCGGGTTCTCCTCGTCCGCGATGACGCCGAACCTGCGCGAGCCCGGCTCGTTCGCCAGTGAGTCGTCCGCGGTCTTCTCGGCGACTCGGACGAAGTCGTCGCGATGTTCCGGCTGGACGGTGAAGGACACGAGGAACTGGTACATGGACGGCCTCCTCGAGCGTGATGTGATGCCGGCGCCACCTCGCCCGCAGGACCTGATCGTTGCTCAGCCCAAGACAAGAGCACTAGCAGTTCAGTCAGTGAACTAATTCTCGACTTTAGCACAAGCCAGTTCAGTGAGCGAACTCGCAGAGTAGATTGCAGGCATGTCTCTTCCCAGCACCTACGCGGACCGCAACTGCTCGCTCGCACGAGCGTTGGAGGTCGTCGGCGAGCGGTGGACACTGCTGATCATCCGCGACGCGTTCTACGGGGTACGCCGGTTCGGAGACTTCGCCACCCAACTCGGCATCCCCCGCGCCGTCCTGACCAACCGGCTGAAGCTGCTGGTACGGGAAGGCGTGCTCACCCGCGGCGACGGCGGAGCAGGAACCGTCGAATACCAGCTCACCACCAAGGGCCTCGAACTCTGGCCGATCGTGCGCGCTCTGATCAACTGGGGCGACGCGTTCTACTCGCCGACCGGAGTCAAACGCGCCCTGCGCCACGACGAGGACGGAGGCCTACTCGATCACGAGGGACGGTGCGGGCAATGCGATTCGGTCGTCGCGGTCCCGGAGATCCGCATCGAACCCGGCCCCGGGTTCGAGCCAGCGAACTCCGAGGCCGATCCCGTGTCCGCAATACTCAACACACCACGGCGCCTTCTCGCACCGATCACGACCTCCGCTCGCAAATCAGCCTGAAGATAGCAAGCGACGCCATCGCCTTGCCGTCACATCCGCCAACGGACGATCAGCCGCAAACGCAGCTCTGCCATAACTGACACCACGCTCGCCAACGACACCCTGTTGTCGACGCCTCCAGAGGGTGGTGCAGGTAAGGCCGCGGCCACCACAAGCTCCTCGACGGCCGGTTCGGTTAGCGAACAGCGATGAGCAATGCGGCGACCCACCAAACCGTTAGATACGACAAGAACCATTCATGCCTACTAGAGAATTGATATTGCCCTCGACCGGCATGACTGGCCCGGCACTCAGCACAGGATCGGCCGGTATGAGGCAGCACGGGAAGAGCGGGCGTGGCCGGCATCGCACTGGGCTGGCGCGGTTCGGGGTGGCTGGCTGGTCAGTCGACCACTATCGGCCAGTGGAGTTCGGTGCGCAGTTCACGAGGATCCATCTCCGGCGAAGGCTCGGTGATGTACACCTCCCAACGCTTTTCACCTGCGGTAAGGCCTTGGCTCTCGATCCACGAGTGCAGTTGGTCCCATGCGGAACCCAACCCCTCGAATCCACCCACGTGGATCAGCCGCGCAACCTGACCGCCGGGGAGCGAACCGGCGATGACATCGCCGGTCGGCTCGACTGCACGGTTGACGGCGAACCCGACCTCGATGTCGATCAAGTCACCCGCACTCCCGCGGTAGAGACCGAAGGCCGGACTCGAAATTTCCAGGCGCTGCGCGGTAATCATCTCGACCAATGCGCCGAACGATGCGTCGAAGAAGTCGCGTAGACCAACCAGGGGAACAACATCCCGGATAGCGGCGGTCGCCGCCGGATCGATGCTTGTCAGCTTGGGCACAGGTGCAGTGGTCATCGGTTCCTCCAGAGTCGAGATCGTGTGTGCTCGTGACTATCGACGTTCGGACTCCGAAAAACTCATCGAACCGAGTAGTGGCGTTCTCGACGTATCACGACGAGCGGGCAGGCATGGCCTTCTACAGCCAACGCCGACCCCTGCGCCGCACGATCACGTTCGGGCTCAGCGAAACGGCTGCCGTCAGCTACACCGTGCTCGCCCGAGACCTCGCGCAGCGCCCACAGAAACCGCTGACAACCGGCCCGGCACCTGACCCCGTTCACGGGGTTCCCTCCCGCCTTCCCCAGCCGAGGCTTCAGTGCACGATTCAGGGGTCCGGGAATGCGCCTGAGATTGTTCCGACTTGCCGTTGGCCAGGGAAAGTCGGGCTTCTCACTTTCATGTGCGTGCACAAGAGGGTGCTGCCTACCGTCGGTGTTGTGACCGAGAAGACGATTCCTTTGTTGATGGCTCGATCCATTGAGCCGGTGGCCGATTTCTACACCGCGTTGGGGTTCGAGATCACGTTCCGCCAAACCAAGCCCTACCAGTTTCTGAGCGTGAAGCGTGGCGGTATCGAGCTGAACTTCCATGGGGACAAGGCTTTCGATCCGCAGTCCTGCACGCATGGCTGCCTGGTCGACACCGATGACGTCGACTACCTGTACGCGGTCTTCACCGCCGCGCTGGGCGAGGTCTTCGGGTCGGTGCCCGTGCGGGGCGTCCTGCGGGTGGGTGTATTGAAGGACACGACCTACGGGGTGCGACAGTTCCTGATGACGGATCCCGGTGGGAACACCATCCAGGTCGCGCAGTCGATCAGTGCGGATCAACGACACCGGCCATTGCCGCGGTCGACCTTCGACCGAGCCGTTCATATGGGCTCACTGTTCGCCGATTCCAGACAGGACCTGGGATCGGCAGCGAAGGTCCTCGACCGCGCGTTGCACCGAACCGATGAGCAGCCGACGCCGGTCCAGCTGGTGAAGCTGCTGGTGCTGAGGGCCGATGTGGCGCTTCGCCGCGGCGAGCCGGACCTGGCCCGAGAACTGTTGGCTCGGGTCCGAGCGGCAGGGGTCAGCGAACCGGAACTGGTCGATGACCTGCGACGGGCCACCGAACTCGAAGCCGCACTGTGACCGGGATCCAGCCGCCGTGTCGCCTGGACCGCGATCATCGGCCGAACGCGTGCGGACCGGCTGCCACCGGCCACATCTGAGCCGTCCAAGAGCTACGGGACCCGCGCTCAGGGGGCCTTCCTCAGGTCGAAGTCGGACCGGCGTTCGCGCACGGCTGCCACTACCTTGGCGACCTGGGCGTCGAAAGCGTCGAGCTGCTCAGCTTCGGCAGCGCTCGCGACGAAGGCGCGACGATCGCAGGCTGTGCCCGCGCGCCATACCCGCTCGATCGCTCGTGTCGCGGTGATGTCGGTCAGCGGGTTACCGGACACGAGGATCAGGTCCGCGCGTCGCCCGGGCGCGACACGTCCTCGGTCGGCGAGGCCGAACGCCCGTGCCGTTTCGGTTGTGGCCGTGGCTAGTGCCTGCGTCGGGCTGATGCCGCATCGGACAAGGAGTTCCAGCTCCCGGTGCAGGCTTGCTCCGAACACGGTCCCTGGGTTCGGGGCATCGGTGCCCGCCAGCAGAGTGATCCCCGCGTCGGCCAGTCGCCACACGTTGTCCTCGGCCCGCGAGTAGGGCGGCATTTCCCGGCCGCCCCATCCTGAGGCACTCGAGGTCAACCGGCGTGTCCAGGCGTCCCCGAGCGCCTCAGCGAGCCGCGGATCCCCTGACACTGCTGCGCCACCCGGCTCACCGAGGGTGTTCTCGATGGTGGCCAGCGTCGGACCGACCACGATTCCGGCCTCGGCCATGCGTTCGATGAGGGCCTGGTCCAGCTCACTGTCCGCGGGGACGTGGGCGATCACGTCGACACCGGCGGATACGACCTCTTCGACACCGGCCGTCGAGCTCACGTGAGCGACGACGACCAGTCCACGGGCGTGCGCGGCAGTGACGAGTGCCTTGATGGTTTCGGAGTCCAGCGACGGCCATAGCCCCCCGGTACCAGAGATGATCTTCAGATAGTCCGAGCCCTCCGCGATCCGTTCCGCGACGAACTGCTCGGCCTGACCAGCATCGGTCAACGTCGGGAAAGGGGCATACATCATCGACGGGTGCCCGCCCGGCGCGGTGGCGCCGATACCCGAGGAACGCACATCGGCCACGTCCGGACGGGAGCCGGCCTGCTCCTTGGCCCTGGCCACCAGGTCGGGTTTGCTGAACATGTCGAGAACGGTGGTGACGCCGAAGGTCGACGATTGGGCCAGCGCGCCGGGAACGAGATGGACGTGCGCGTCGATCAGACCGGGAAGCACAGTCCCGCCACCCGCGTCGATCACTTCGTCGCCTTCTCGAGCGGTCGAGGCCGCCGAGCACTCGGTTATCGGACCGTCAGCGAACCGGACCGAAGTCCAGTCCTGCGACTTCGTCCCGTCGAATACCTTCGCGTTCACGATCGTTGTTGCCGCGGCCCGCCAGCGTCCCTCTGACACATGCACCGGTTCCACCATGCCGCCTCCTTCCACCTGACTGATGACGTCTACTCCCACGCTCTACTCCAGCCGATCTCACCAGGGCCGATCAACGACCAACCCAGCCATGAAACAATCACCACAAGAAGTCGGTCGAGGTGAGAAGGGCAGTGGCGATGGAGGTCCGGCAGCTGCGCTATTTCGTCGCCGTCGCCGAGTGCGAACACATCGGCCGGGCGCGGAGGCCCTGCACATCGTTCAACCCGCGGTGAGCAAGCGCACTACCCGACCCCACACCCCGCGCCGCCGCGCTGAGCCTGCTCACCGCCGCACAGACGAGCACCGCAAGCAAGCGCCGTCGAGCGGTAGTTGATTCGGCAACTATCGTTCATGCTTGCGGCAGGCCGGTCTGCGACCGACCCTGACAAGCCGCTCCGAGCCAGGGCTTGACTACACCAAGATGATCGACCATATTGGACGCCGACGGAGGGACGAAGGTGGCACAACCAAGCAAGCGGGCCGCGATTCTCAACGCGGGACGCGCAGAGTTTCATGAGCGCGGCTACAACGCCACCGGCATTGCCGGAATTACGACACGCGCCGACGGCGCGCACAAAGGCTCGTTCTACAACCACTTCCCCAGCAAGGAAGACCTTGCCATCGAAGTGATCACGGATTACGGCAAGAGCCAACGCATGGAGATGCTGCACGATGTGAGCGTCGAGCCGTTGGCGAGAATACAAGCCCACTTCGAATTCATGGCGGAAGAACTTCGCAAGGAAGGACTTCACCTGGGCTGCCTGCTCGGCAACTTCGCCGCCGAGATGTCATCCGAGACGCCTCGAATGCGCGCGACCGTGATCGGAAAACTCACAGCCTGGTCCAGCCTTCTGGCAGCCGCCCTCGACGAGGCCGCGAACATCCACTCCGCCGAAGGGCACGACTCCGAAACGACCGCCTGGCTCATGATCGACGCATATGAGGGTGCGGCCCTGCGAGGCCGAGCAACCGACTCGCCGGCGCCGATGAACAGCTTTCTCACCGTCGGCCTTCCACAGATGCTCCGCGCCTTCGCAGAGCACTACACCAGCTGACCGCTCGGGCCCGCGACTTCATCGCAGCCCTCTTCCCCTGCTCAAGATGGTCGACCATATTTAACCGTTTCAAGCCGGCTGTCCATTCGGACGCCCGGCCCGAGTAACCCGAAAGTTTCACATGAGCACCTACAGAGTTATCGAAGTCGGACCCAGCGGCGCGCTGCGGGCCTCCGAACGCCCACTTGTCGAACCCGCCCCAGGGCATGTCCGGATTCGAGTGCAGGCATGCGGCATCTGCCACACCGATAGCGTCGCCGTGCACGAACACCCAGAAAGTGAAGAAGGACGGGTACCCGGCCACGAAGTCGTCGGCGTCATCGATGCCCTCGGCGCCGATGTCAGTCGCTGGGAAGTCGGCGACCGTGTCGGTGTCGGATTCCTCGGGGGACACTGCGGTATCTGCGATCACTGCCGCCGTGGCGATTTCGTCGCCTGCACCGACCAGCCGCAGACCGGGGTCACCGTCGACGGGGGCTATGCCGAAGTCCTGTACGCGCGCGCCAGCGGCCTCGCCGCCATTCCGGCCGAACTCACAGCACAAGAAGCTGCGCCACTACTTTGCGCCGGATTCACCACCTTCAACGCCCTTCGCAAAGGCAAGGCCGCCGCCGGCGACCTCGTGGCCATCCAGGGCATCGGCGGCCTCGGCCACCTGGGAATCCAGTACGGAGTCAAAATGGGCTTGCGCGTTGCCGCGATCGCCCGCGGTACCGCGAAGCGCGAACTCGCGCTCCAACTCGGCGCACACCACTACATCGATGCTGCGGCAACGAATTCCGGCGACGAACTCAAGCAGCTCGGAGGCGCACAGGTCATCGTCGCGACGGCTGCCAGCGGCAGCTCGATGACCCCCCTGCTCGGAGGGCTCGCGGTCGGCGGTCGCCTCGTCGTTGTCGGCGCCTCGGCCGAACCTCTCTTCGTGACACCACTGGAACTCATCTTCAGAGATGTGAACATCGGCGGCTCCCTCACCGGGAGTTCCATCGAGAACGAGGACAACCTCGAGTTCGCTGCCGCACAGGGCATCCGCGCTCTCGTCGAGCCTGCCCGCCTCGACGATGCGGCCAGCGCCTATGACCGGATGATGAGCGGCGACGCCCGCTTCCGGATGGTCTTGACCGTCGATGACACTCCACTGCCGTAATCGCCCGAATGCACGCGGCGTCGCCCTTCGACGGCGAGCTGAACGCCGTCCTCACCGAACGAAGGGCACGTCAGCCGCATCGAGATGATCAAGCGCCAAATGCTCGGCCGGGCACTGCGGGACCTTCTCTGGAAACGAAACCCGTTGGGCGACTGAGTAACCCGTTCGACAAATCAGCACATTGCGCATTATCCAGCTCTCGGCATAACGCAATAGGTCACCCGGTCGCTCAACAGGACTCGTTGCCCAGCTGGTGCGAACGAAGCACCGTCCACCATATGGTTGGCCTGCGACTTCCGGATGTCTACCAGGTCGTCGGACGGCGGCGTTCGGGCTCATACGGTTGGGTGATGATCTCGATACCGTTGCCACCGGGATCGCGGAAGTAAACACCGCGACCACCGTGGTTGTGGTTGATCTCGCCGACTTGCTTGCCCATCGGATCGGCATGGAAGGTCACGCCGGTCTCGACCAGCCGCGCGAACACGGCGTCGAAGTCATCCTCGGGGATCAGGAAACAGTAGTGCTGCAGCCGCAGATCCTCCGACGGCACGGAAGCGAAATCCAGGCGGACGCCGTTGCGGGTTTCGACGGGAACGAACGGCCCCCAGGGTTCGCCGACGTCCAGTCCGAGAATGGTTGCCAGGAATTCAGCGGACTCCCGGTTGTCCCGCGACGGAATGATCAAATGATTCAACTCGACAGAAACTGTCATGGCGTGTGCCTCCTACAAGGCAACTCCCAGCACCTCCATGCTTCACCCAGCCGGTGACCAACACGCGATGCCAGCCGAGACTCTAACAGACCTGATGGAAGACGGTCACCATGATTCCTGCAGCCCTGGACACGGGATGTGGGACAGATCCAGTAGTGAACCGGAGCCGACACGTGGCGGTTCGGCTTGTCGTCCTCGCCGACACAGATGTTGTCGAACTCGGCAAACTCGGGTGTTCCCGTGCCGTTTGAGCGTAAGCCGCGATGACCTCATCGCGAACTGCCTGATCGAGAACGCGCCACAACGCAGCGTGAACCGACCCGAGACGAAAGACGCACAACCCAAAACGGATCCATAAGCGAACCCGAAGCCGCTTGACACATACAGAGGTATTACGGATTTGGTACCGCTTTCTCCCTCCGCCGACCGACTGTGGTTGCCTGTGACTATGAAACGCCTCGAGTAGTTCGCAGCCAGTCCTCGACAACAGCGAAGTCCTCGTCGCCGAGGCCCCGGGATGCCTCGATGCGATGAAGAAGTGCTCGGCCTTGTTGGCGCGACGCTACCCAATCGCGGTCGGAGTCGGTGATCTCGTCATCAACCCAGGCAAACGGTCGGCCGGCCGCCCAGTCCACCAAGGTCCGGGTCTTCCAGTGCAGCCCGAGCCATTGGTCCTCGCGCTGATGTTCATCCGACGAGTCCGGCCAGGCAACCACTGGTAGTCGAGGAAGCCCGATCCGCGGCGCCATCTCCGTGTTCGCCTCGTGCTCCCACGCGGTCGCCCACACAAGCTGACATGGCAGCGCCGCCAACCGAAGTCCGACTTTCGGGCTCAACCGTGCCAAATGCCAGTCCGGGGCCGAGGTGCGCGGCTCGGGCCGCGTATCTGCACCGAAAGGCAGCAGTGGCCCGTCGACATCGAGGAAGACCAGCGGGCGCCCCATGTGATCGGTCATGAGCCACACGGTATCGGTCTGCCTATCTCCAGAAGACGCCCATAACGTGAACTTCGAACGTGTGGACTTCGACACGCTGTCATGCCGATGCGCGAATGTTCGCGTCCCGGGCCCGGCCTGTCTGCAGCCCGGTGACGGGCAGGTGGCCGGGGCCGGGTGCGGTCCAGGTTCCGCAGGGCTGTCACACCGGTTCGACGGGTAGCCACAGTTCGCAGGTCGCGGTGCTGAAGTCGTCCGCACGCTCTAGGACCGTAACGATCGAGGGACCTGGTCGCAGACGCCACGGGTTGGAGGGAAACCAGTCGGTAGCGGTCGCGGCCCAGGTCTGCTGCAGGGCCTGTGGGTGGGGCCCGACGGTGCGGAATACCGCCCATTTCCCAGCCGGGACGTTAATGGCATCGAGGTCGTCGGGGGCTGGCGTGCCCTGACAGACAGCGACCCCGTGCAGGTAGGTCAGTTCGCTGCCCTCGGTGCCGTCGGGGTCGAGGTCGTCGCACACTTGCAGCAGGCCGCCCGGATCGGTGTCGCCGAGGGCCTTCAGCCGCACATGCTCCTGCTGCGGCAGTGCGGTGATGTGCGCCTGGATGTGCGGGTTGATGCCGTGGTGGATGAGCGGGACCCGGGCGGCGTGTCCGACGAGCCGGAATGCGGGGCGGTCGATGATGCGGGTGTCCATGGGGGTGCTCCCTTCGACGGTCAGGCGGAACCTGAGTTGCGGTTGTGTGCGAAGAGGGCCTCCGTCGCGGCGAACGTCACTGGGGCCGGCGCCGTGGACCGCTCGGAACGCACGTCCGAAGGCCTCGGTCGAGCCGTAACCGTGCCGGACAGCGATGCTCAGCAGATCGTCCTCGCCCCGGACGACATCGGCGGCGGCGACGGTCATGCGACGCCGGCGCACGTAGTCCGACAGCGGCATCGCAGCCAACGACGAGAACATCCGACGCAGGTGATACTCGGTCGTACCGAGCGCCCTGGCCAATCCGTCGACGTCGAACTCCTCGGTGAGGTGCTCCTCGACAAGGTCGACAAGCTGGTTCAGTGCAGCGATCACGGGGGCCTCCTTCCGGCATCAACCTTGGCGCACAGCATCCCGGCTGCGCCCGACCGCAGCGATCCGATCCGATCGGTCGATTCGGACTGCCGTCGAGATTCGCCGATAGACAAGGCTATAGATCGCCGATGAAGTCCATTGGCGCCGCGATCAGCCGAGCGGGAGTTCGACGAATTCGATCGGGCCGAACTCGTACACAGCTTGGTCGAACGCTCCGCCGAACTCGTCATGGTAGGTGTCGGTGATGACGTTCCAGTCCGCATCGCAATAGAACTGGTACACGCCACAATCGGCGGCGTACCGCGCAATCATCAGTCCTGCGAAGGCGTCGAGAGCGTGCGCGCCGCCCTCGTGCCGCGTCCTTCCGGTAGGCACGACTCCACGGATATCCGCTGTTGCGAGCACCAATGCGCCATCGCTGAACTGCGGGATACCCGGCATAGGCTGATTGTCCATCAGCGTCGATTGCCCGCAACCCCTGGAGGCTAGAGCCCGAACACCCCGCCCTCGGTGAGGATGAGCGCGCCGATACCGATCAGCACAATCGACATGAGGACGTGACCCCACTTCGACAGCGCCTTCGCGATCAGTGGACGGGTGTCGAAGTAGCGACCCGCCACGCACCACAGCGCGACGCCGAGGAGGAACACCACCACATACACGGCCATGCCGGTGACGCCGGCGACGGCGAACACCGGCACGTAAACGCCGATGTTGTCACCACCATTGGCCAGGGTGACCGCGGCGACCTGCACGATCCCCGGCCCCTCGCCGCCGTCGCGTAGCTGGTCCTCCTCGGTTGAGTCGCCGTGTTCCCGCCACGCCTTCCACCCGGCCCGCGCGCCGAGCAGCAACGGCAGCAATCCCAGGTACGGGATCGCCGACTCCGGCAGCAGTCCGACACCCAACGCGCCGACCACCGCGGCCGCCACGATCGCGGCGAACCCCAGATATCGGCCGATGACGAGGCGAATCGCCTTCACGCGGGTCGCGGTGTGGCCGAAGAACAGCGCCGAGATCAGGATCCGAACGGATGTGACAACGATGTTCGGGTAGCGGTGACTTGATCGAGAGTAGGCCCGCGTCAGCCGATTTGTTCGGCCAGCGCGATGATGATGCCCGCGGGGCCCCGCAGATAGCAGAGCCGGAAGATGCTTTCGTACTGCGCCACCTCGCCGAGGAGTTCGGCGCCGTGGGCGCGCAGGCGGGCGATGGTGTCGTCGATGTCGTCAACGGCGAACATGACGCGATGCAGGCCCAGCGTGTTGGGCGGAGGACTCTCCGGCTCGGCGCCGGACGCCGCGGGGGTGTGGTATTTGGTCAGCTCCAGCTTGCTGTGGCCGTCCGGGGTCCGCATCATCGCGATGTCGCTCCGGACGCCGTCGAGCCCGACAGTGCGATCCGCCCAAAGGCCCTCGATCTGCGCCTGCCCTCGAGTTCCATGCCGAGGGCGGTGAAGAACGCGACAGCCACGTCCAGGTCATCAACGACAATGGCGACGTTGTCCATCCGCTGAATGGTCATATCTCCGATGTTCTCCTTGGCGTGGTACGGCTCATTGTGGCCGTGTCTACTCCTGGGACGGAGCCGCACGCGGATTCTCGACATCCCGCCGAGACATCCCCGACGCTCCGTGATGCCGACCAACGTCATCAGCAGCGAAGTCACGCACCGGCCATCCCACCACACGATCCCAGTCGCCGAATCATCCTCTACCAGGCGACATTTCGAACCTCGTAGAATTTTCGGCGATTACGACAGGGATCTCATCCTCGAGCAACGGAGAGTGGCACGGCGAGAAAGCGTTGCAGCACAGCCCTGCTCCAAAGGCTGACTACCGATAGCTGCGGGAATGTGAACGTTACCGGCGGTCAGCGCCGGGGGCGCCGGATCGCGCGCGGCTGTACCGACACCCCCGAACGCACGCGCTAACCGTTTTTGATCCCCCCGTATCTCTCGCAATCCTCTGCTGTAAGCCCGCACTGATGGGCATTGGCAGTTGATGCGCACCAATAACTCGGCCCCCAGGTGCATGGGTTGGATCCGCCAGGAGCAGATCGCGTCGCCGCAGGATCGGACGTGCCGGAGGTTGCGTCGGTGGGCCGGGTCGGCGCAGCCGCGGTGCGGACACCGTTGGGTGCTTGTGCGGTCGCGGTGCCTGCCGCGGCCAGTGAACCGAAAACGAGCGCAGCGGCTGCCACCGCAGCCGCGATCTCGGTGTGAATCAACGTGTATCCCTTCTGTCGAAGCGGAACAGCCTTGAACAAAAATACCGGCGTCAGCAGAGGGAACGCGGAGATTCGGCAGAAACCTGTCGAGTGGATGGTGGGCCCTGATATTGGGTCGGCAGAGGTAAGCCAAAACCGGCCACGGGCGATCTCGAGCCGAGTGCCGGGCAGCGAGTAGCGGATCCGTCCGGGGCTCCCTGTTGCGATATCCCGGATCCGGCGGCTGACAAGAGTCGTTGCCGTGTCCGTGGTTTCCCTGGTGGATACAGCACGGGTTCGAGTCGCACTCGGTCACGGTTCGAGGGCTTCGGCGATTGGTCCCGGCCGGTATCGGTCGGTGGTTTTTTTGGATCTGTTGTCGCAGGTGGGCAGCAATGTTTGAAAAACGGACTGAAACGGACCGAAACGGACTGACAAAGGTATTGCGCCGTAGTGGGTCTCGGGTGGTTACTGGAATAGAGCCGGGGGAGTAGATGGTGGCGGAGGTTCCGCCGGTGCAGAAGAAACCATTACAGCAAGGGGTTCCAACGTCATGCCTACTATCACGTCTATATCCCCGATATCGGGGCCTGCCAATACCGTTGTCACGATAACCGGAACCGGTTTCGTCCCTATTGTCACGACCGTGAAATTCGGTAATGTGGCGACCTCTTTCACGGTGGACTCGCCCACGCAGATCACCGCGATCGCCCCCGCCTATTTGTCCGGCACGGTGCTGGTCACCGTCACCACCTCGACTGGTGGCACCAGCAATGGGGTTCCGTTCAACTACGTCGCGGTTCCCGTGTTGAACAGCATCAGCCCCAACCAAGGGCCCACTTCGGGCGGGACGACGGTCACGCTCACCGGGTCGGGTCTGACGGGAGCCACCGCGGTCAATTTCGGTGGCACACCGGCGACTTCGTTCATCGTCAACACCGATACGCAGATCACGGCCGTCTCTCCGGCCGGGACGGGGATCGTGCCGGTCACCGTCACTGGTCCGGGCGGCACCAGTGGTGCGGTTTCCTTCATCTACGTAGTGGTCCCGACTATCACTTCCATCTCCCCGACCGCAGGCCCCCCCTCTGGTGGTAACAGCGTCATCATCACCGGCACCGGGTTCACCGGTCCTTTGACCGTCCGGTTCGGCACCACCGCAGCCATCTTCACCATCAACTCGCCCACCCAGATCACGGCAATCGCCCCACCCGGAACGGGAACGGTGCTGGTTACCGTCACCGGCTCGGGCGGAACCAGCAACGGCCTGCCCTACACCTATGCTGTCGTGCCCACCCTCGCCTCCATCGTTCCCAGTTCGGGACCGGTGACCGGCGGCACCACAGTAGTACTCACCGGTACCGGGCTGACCGGTGCGACCGCGGTGAATTTCGGCGCCACACCGGCGACCTCGTTCACTGTCAATTCCGACACCCAGATCACCGCGGTCGCCCCACCCGGAACCGGAACGGTATTGGTCACCGTCACCACCCCCAGCGGAACCAGCAACGGTGTCGCCTACACCTATGCTGCCGTGCCCACCTTGGCAGCCATCGTTCCCAGTTCGGGCCCGGTTTCCGGCGGTACAACCGTTGTGCTTACCGGGACAGGACTGACGGGCGCGACCGCGGTGAATTTCGGCGCCACACCAGCGGCCTCGTTCACCGTCGACTCCCCCACCCAGATCACCGCCGTCGCCCCCGCCGGAACCGGAACGGTACTGGTCACCGTCACCAC